>NZ_DCNR01000052.1:18761-19071 GCF_002322065.1 Dermacoccus sp. UBA1591
CTCGACGAGCCGACGGCCGGTCTCGACCCGGCCGGCGTCGAGGCGCTGCTCGCGAGCCTCACGTCGCTCGAGGAACGCGGTACGACGATCGCCCTGTCGACGCATGACCTCGCGTTCGCGTGGGAGTGGGCCGACGACCTCGCGCTGCTGCACGACGGGCACCTGCGTCAGGACGCCGCGCATCGTGTGCTCAGCGACGAGCCCGCCCTGCATGCCGCGGCGCTGCGCGCTCCCTGGCAGGCGCAGATGTTGGCGCGCGCAGGCGTGACGTGTGCCGGACCGCAGACGTCGCGCGACGGGGGCGCCGACG
>NZ_DCNR01000051.1:0-1118 GCF_002322065.1 Dermacoccus sp. UBA1591
CTCGACGGCGGTGACGGCGGCAACTACACGGCGTCGTCGTCGACCGGTTATCTCGTCGTCCTGTTCGGTGCCCTCGGCACGCTGCTCGGCGGCCTCGCGTTCGTCGTCGCCGACCGTCGTTCCTGACGCCCGTACGTGTCCTGCGCCCCGGCGCCCGGCTGCTCGCACGATGCACGCTGCGGCTCAGGTCGTGAAAGACTGATGTCTGTGGCACGCGGCGACGGTAAACTCTCACACGACATCCTTCCCGGCGAGAAGGGCCCCCAGGACGCATGTGGCGTCTTCGGGGTCTGGGCGCCGGGTGAAGAGGTCGCGAAACTCACCTACTACGGCCTGTACGCGCTGCAGCACCGCGGCCAGGAGTCGGCAGGTATCGCGACGAGCGACGGCAAGAGCCTGCTCGTCTACAAGGACATGGGCCTCGTCTCCCAGGTGTTCGACGAGACGAGCCTCGCCTCCCTGCGCGGCCACCTCGCGATCGGCCACTGCCGGTACTCGACGACGGGTGGTTCCACCTGGGAGAACGCGCAACCGACGCTCGGTGACACCGAGGCGGGCACGGTGGCGCTCGCGCACAACGGCAACCTCATCAACTCCGCCGAGCTGCGCGAGAAGCTCGAGGAGATCCACGGCGAGCTCGGCAACACGCTCGGCGAGCTGCGTCGCGGCAACACCACCGACACCGCGCTCGTGACGGCGCTGCTCGGCGCTCAGTTCGACACGAGCCTCGAGAAGACGGCCCTCGCCCTGCTGCCTCACCTGCGGGGCGCGTTCTGCTTCGTCTTCATGGACGAGAACACGCTCTACGCCGCGCGTGACCCGCAGGGCATCCGCCCGCTCGTCATCGGCCGCCTGGAGCGCGGTTGGGTCGTGGCGAGCGAGACGGCGGCGCTCGACATCGTCGGCGCCAGCTACGTGCGCGAGGTCGCGCCGGGCGAGATGATCGCCATCGACGCGGACGGTCTGCGCTCGACGACGTTCGCCGAGCCCGAGCCGAAGGGCTGCGTCTTCGAGTACGTCTACCTCGCCCGTCCCGACACGACGATCGCCGGCCGCGAGGTCTACGAGAGCCGCGTCGAGATGGGCCGTCAGCTCGCGCGTGAGTTCCCCGTCGACGC
>NZ_DCNR01000051.1:1319-3529 GCF_002322065.1 Dermacoccus sp. UBA1591
CGCCTCGTCGTCATCGACGACTCGATCGTGCGCGGCAACACCCAGCGCGCCCTCGTGCGGATGCTGCGCGAGGCCGGCGCGGCCGAGGTGCACGTGCGCATCTCGAGCCCGCCCGTGCGATGGCCGTGCTTCTACGGCATCGACTTCGCGACGCGCGCCGAACTCATCGCCAACGGCCTCGTCGTCGACGAGATCGCGACGTCTCTCGGTGCCGACTCGCTCGGTTACATCAGCGAGGACGGCATGATCGCCGCCACCGGGCAGCCGCGCGAGAACCTGTGCACCGCGTGCTTCACGGGCCGTTACCCCGTCGAGCTGCCCGCTGAGGATCGCCTCGGCAAGGGCCTGCTCGAGCTGCAGCTGCCTGTCGAGTTCGGCGGCGTCGATCCGACGACGGTCGGCACGGCCGACCTCGGCCAGGACGAGTCGATCGACCTCGCCCGCACCAACCCCGACGGCGTCTCGCCCGCCGGGGGCGCCGCCGTCAGCCCGGCCCGTCGCCACACGTCGAACTGACCGACGCCTCTCGATCCTCCCGCGCCGCCGCAGCCCTGACGGCGGCGCCGCGCCCGCACCGTGACCTCGCACCTCGAAGGACGACGATGACCCAGCACAACGAACCCATCACCTACGCAGGCGCCGGCGTCGACGTCGAGGCCGGCGACAAGGCCGTCGAACTGATGAAGGCCTCCGTCAAGCAGGCCCAGCGCCCCGAGGTGCTCGGCGGCCTCGGCGGGTTCGCGGGGCTGTTCGACGCCTCCGTCCTCGCGCGCATGGAGCACCCGATCCTCGCGACGTCGACGGACGGCGTCGGCACGAAGGTCGCGATCGCGCAGGCGCTCGACACGCACGACACGATCGGGTTCGACCTCGTCGGCATGGTCGTCGACGACATCGTCGTGTGCGGCGCGGAGCCGCTCTACATGACCGACTACATCGCGACCGGCAAGGTGGTGCCCGAGCGCATCGCGGCCATCGTCAAGGGCATCGCAGCGGCATGCCGTCAGGCGAACGTCGCCCTCATCGGTGGGGAGACGGCCGAGCACCCGGGCCTGCTCGCCGCGGACGAGTACGACGTCGCGGGCGCCGCGACGGGCGTCGTCGACAAGGCCGATCTCATCCTTCCCGAGTCGGTGCGCGAAGGTGACGTCGTCCTCGGCCTCGCCGCGAGCGGCCTGCACAGCAACGGCTACTCGCTCGTGCGCAAGGTCTACGCGAGCGCCGGGTGGGGCTACGACAAGCACGTCGAGGAGTTCGGTCGCACGCTGGGGGAGGAGCTGCTCGAACCGACGCGGGTCTACGCTGCCGACCTGCTGCGCCTCATCCGCACCGACGGCGTCGACATCCACGCACTGTCCCACGTCACCGGCGGGGGCCTGGCGGCGAACGTCGCCCGCGTGTTGCCCAAGGGCATGGGCGCGCGCATCGAGCGTTCGACGTGGACGCCGCCGGCCGTCTTCGACGTCACCCAGCGCGTCGGCAACGTGCCCCAGGACGACATCGAACGCACCCTCAACATGGGCGTCGGCTTCGTCGCCGTGCTGCCGGCCGAGCAGGCCGCGACGGCCATCGAGGTGTGCGCCGAACTCGACCTGCCCGCATGGCGCATGGGCGATATCGCACGCACCGAGAACCTCGACGCCGCCGAGGCAGAGATCATCTCCGGCGCCAAGGGCGTCGACGCCGGCGCCTGCCAGATCGTGGGCAGCTACGCCTGACGCGTGAGCACGGGCGCTCGAGCCCCTCGAGCTCGGCGGCGGCCCACGCAGAAGTCAGCACGACGAGAGCCTCCGTCCCGATGGGATGGAGGCTCTCGTTCACGTCAACTCAAGAAAAAGCGGGTTGCGCGCCCGTCGTGGTCAGGCGTCGTCCGACGCCCACTTGGAATAGCGGTCATACTCGTCGCCCTCGTCGTCGGCTTGCGCCTGACGCGTTTCGTTCGCGCTGCGCGAGGCACGGAGCTCTCGCTCCAACGCGCTGAGGTCGGTGTCCGGCGAGAAGTACTTGAGCTCGCGTGCAACCTTGGTCTGCTTGGCTTTGGCCCGGCCGCGCCCCATGGCGAGACCCCCTCTGTCGTGTTGCCAGGGCGGCCGTCATCACCCCGCACGCGGGCGTGTGGACGTCAGGCGGAGGGCCCTGGGGATCCTAAGTTTCTGTCGTGGGGGTAACGCTACCTCAGGTGCGTTGATTTCCGCCCATCGACGCGGATC
>NZ_DCNR01000051.1:3825-8053 GCF_002322065.1 Dermacoccus sp. UBA1591
CGAGGGCGAGCGCGCCGAGGCCGAAACCACCCAGGACGAGGGCAGGTTCGTTGTCGCCAGGCTCGTCGACCGTCGGCGTCGTCGGCCCCTTGACGGTGCTCGGGGAGGCCGTGGCGGTCTGCACGGTCAACTCCTGAGCTCCCTCGGACGCCCCGGCGGTGCTGCTCGAGCTCACACCCGGGCTGCGCGTGATGGCGGCGGCGGGTGAGGACGACCCCGCGGCGACGGCGAGCACGCAGGCACCACCGACGACGAGGGCGCGAGCGGATGCGGGCAGATGGCGCGACGTCATGCCCCCATTCTGACGCCCGCGCGACGGGGGCGCCACGTTCCGCGTCGTCGTTTCGCATCATCGCGCCCGGTATCGTCGCCGGACATGACGACGTCTCGGTTCACCACCCTCGCAGGCCCGGCCATCGCCGAGATCGAGGTGAAGCACTCGCGGTTCCTGTGTGAACTGACGCCGGTGGGGGCGGGTGACGACGAAGCGTCGGAGGTGGCCGCACGGGCCGTCGTCGAGGCCGCTCGTAAGCAGCACTGGGACGCGCGCCATCACTGCAGCGCGTTCGTGCTCGGCCCCCAGCGTCAGGTGCGGCGCAGCAACGACGACGGCGAGCCGTCGGGCACGGCGGGCGCGCCGATGCTGGAGGCGCTCGTCGCCTCGGGTCTGAGCGACGTCGTCGCCGTCGTGACGCGCTGGTTCGGCGGCACGCTGCTCGGCGCCGGAGGGCTCGTGCGGGCCTACGGCGACGTCGTGCGCGCCGCGCTGGCCGAGGCCCGCGTCGTCACGTACGAGCGTCGCCTCGTCATGGCGGCCGACGTCGGCATCGCCGACGTCGGCCGCGTCGAGAACGCCCTGCGAGCCGCCGGGCGACACGTCGAGGGCGTCGACTACGCCCAGGCTGCGGCCTCAGGAACGGCGCGCCTGGTGCTCGCCGTCACGCAGGCCGATCGCGCAGCGCTCGAGAGCGAGCTCGCGAGCCTGACGGGCGGTTCGGCCGACCTCCACGAGTGTGGGCAGCGCTGGGTCGCACTCGCCGACCAGCCTGGGTGAGGCGTCAGCCGGCCGGACCTTCGCGCGTCTTCGGGGCGCACCGGCCGCCACCCATCAGCGACACCACACCTGCCCCGGTACTTCTGCCGCGCCACGGCGCGTCTCCCGCGCCCTGAGACGGGGTTGGCGCGTGGGCGTGCGAACCCCCAGAGTGGCTCCATGAGTGAACCGAAGACCTTGACCCCCGACGAAACATACGCACTCGACCGGGCCCACGTCTTCCATTCGTGGTCGGCGCAGGCCGCGCTGAAGCCGATGGTCGTGACGAAGACGTCCGGCTCCCGCCTGTGGGACGGCGACGGCAACGAGTACCTCGACTTCACCGGCCAGCTCGTCTACACGAACGTCGGCCACCAGCACCCGCGCGTCGTCGAGGCGATCAAGACGCAGGCCGAGACGCTGTGCACGATCGGGCCGAGCAACGCCAACGACCAGCGTTCGCAGCTGGCGAAGATGATCAGCGACCTGCTGCCCGACACGCTCAACAAGGTGTTCTTCACCAACGGTGGTACCGAGGCGAACGAGCACGCCGTCCGCATGGCGCGCGAGGTGACGGGCCGTCGCAAGCTGCTCGCCGCCTACCGCAGCTACCACGGCGCGACGGCGCAGTCGATCCACCTCACCGGTGAGGCGCGCCGCTTCGCCAACGACAAGGGTGCGAGCGAGGTCGTCCACTTCTACGGTCCGTTCCTCTACCGCAGCGAGTTCTGGGCGACGAGCGAGGACGAGGAGTGCGAGCGTGCGCTGACGCACCTCGAGCACACCATCACCTCCGAGGGCGCCGACGCGTTCGCCGCTCTCATCCTCGAGCCCGTCATCGGTTCGGCCGGCATCATCCCGCCGCCGCCGGGCTACCTCGAGGGCGTCCGCGAGATCTGCACGAAGTACGGCATCATCTTCATCGCCGACGAGGTCATGGCCGGCTTCGGCCGCACCGGTGCCTGGTTCGCGCACCAGCACGCGAATGTCGTGCCCGACCTCATCACGTTCGCCAAGGGCGTCAACTCGGGGTACGTGCCGCTCGGCGGTGTCGTGCTGAGCGACGAGATCGCTCACCACTTCGACGAGCGCGCCTACCCCGGCGGCCTCACCTACTCCGGCCACCCGCTCGCGTGCGCGGCGGGCGTCGCGACGATCGCCGCGATGCAGGACGAGGGCATCGTCGAGAACGCCGCCCGCATCGGTTCCGACGTGCTCGGCCCCGGCCTGCAGGCGCTCGCCGAGAAGCACGACGCGGTCGGCCAGGCGCGTGGCGTCGGGGTGTTCTGGGCGCTCGAACTCGTCGAGGACGCCGCGCGCACGCCCGACGTCGAGCGCGCCGCCGCCGTCGCGGCCGCGTGCAAGAAGACCGGCCTGCTCGTCATCGCCGCCGCGAACCGGCTGCACGTCGTGCCGCCGTGCAACGTCAGCGACGACGACGTCCGTGCGGCCCTGACGATCCTCGACGAGGCGCTCTCCGCGAGCTGACGACGACGCGCCGTCGGTGGGTGGTCGGCCGTTGCGACGCTGCCGAACGAGGCAGCGTCGCACCCGGTGCAACGTCGGGGGTGCCGCGGCGTGGAACGCGCCTCGAACCGGGAGGCATATCGAACCGGGAGGCATGCAGAACACGAGAAAGCCCCCGAGACGAATCTCGGGGGCTTTCTCGGTGGAGCGTGGCCAGAGACGGGGTCGAACCGCCGACCTAGCGATTTTCAGTCGCTCGCTCTACCAACTGAGCTATCTGGCCCTTGGGAAAGGGATGGCGACCCCGACGGGACTCGAACCCGCGACCTCCGCCGTGACAAGGCGGCGCGCTAACCAACTGCGCTACGGGGCCTCGTGAAAGGCCGATCTGTGCGTGGTATCCCCAACGGGATTCGAACCCGTGCCGCTGCCGTGAAAGGGCAGTGTCCTAGGCCGCTAGACGATGGGGACTACACAAATCATTCCCGCGAGCCGCTCACCTTCCGGTGTTTGCCCCGCTGGAACTTGCGTAACTTTAGTACACGTTCGCCGGGCAACGCAAAACGCCCGGAATGGCGGGGATTCCGGCGGCATGGCGTGCGGTGCGCTGCCCGGCCCGGGCGGCGTCGAGGCGCTTCTCAGGCGATCTCCTTGCGCGCGAACGTACGCACCCGCTCGACGTCCCACGTCGTGATGACGCGCTCGAGCGGCACGCCGAGCTCCTCGATGCGCGCGGCGCCGTACTGGAGGAAGTCGAGCTGGCCGGGCGCGTGCGCGTCGGAGTCGAGGGAGAAGTAGCAGCCGGCGTCGATCGCCTCGCGGATGAGATCGTCGGGCGGGTCGCAGCGTTCGGGGCGCGCGTTGATCTCGACGGCGACGCGGTGCTCGGCGCATGCAGCGAACACGGCCTTGGAATCGAACGTCGACGGTGGGCGGACGCCGCGTTCGCCGTCGACGAGGCGGCCGGTGCAGTGCCCGAGGATCGTCGTGTGGGGGTTCTCGATGGCGCCGAGCATGCGTTTCGTCATGGCAGCCGGGCCCGAACGCAGCTTGGAGTGAACCGACGCGACCCGCACGTCGAGGCGGTCGAGCATGTCGGCGCGCTGGTCGAGGGAGCCGTCCTCCTTGATGTCTACCTCGATACCCTTGAGCAGGACGAACGGGGTGCCCGTCGCCCCGAGGGCCGAGTTCATCGCGTCGATGACGCCGAGCTGCTTCGTCAGCCGCTCGGCACTCAGCCCGTTGGCGACGCGCAGCGAGGGGGAGTGGTCGGTCTGCACGATGTACTCGCGCCCGAGGGAGATCGCTGCCATGACCATCTCGTCGATCGGTGAGCCGCCGTCGCTCCAGTCCGAGTGGGTGTGGCAGTCGCCCTTGACGGCGGCCATGACGCGCTGCGCGCCCTCGACGAGGTGCTCGGGGCTCGATTCCTCCAGCTGGTCGAGGTAGCTCGGGACGCGGCCGTCGAGTGCCTCGGTGATGACGGCGAGCGTCGTCTTGCCGATGCCGGAGACGTCCGCGAGGGAGCCGTCGGCGGCCTTCGCGCGCAACGTCTCCTCGTCGAGCGCGGCAATCGCGCGCGAGGCGCCACGGAACGCCTTGACGCGGTATGTACCCGCACGGCGACGTTCGAGCAGGAAGGCGATGCGGTCGAGCGCTTCGCGAGGCGTGGGAGCACCGGTCATGTGGTCACTGTACGAACATCGCCCGGACTTGCCCAGGGCCTCC
>NZ_DCNR01000092.1:0-9189 GCF_002322065.1 Dermacoccus sp. UBA1591
GCGGCGAGGCCGGCCAGGACGGGCGCGGCGAGGAACAACCACGTGAGCGCGGCCTGGGCGCTCGCGGCGTCATCCGTCCACGGGAACACCGAGACGAGCCACGCGCCCGCCGCGAGGAACGGCAGATACGGCGCCGACGAGGCGGGATGCCCGTACCCGTCGCCCTGCCAGGCGTCGCGCCACGCGTGCCACCACGCGCTCGCGGAAGTGAAGCTCGGCTCGAGAGCGCCGCCCGCCAGGCCCGCTCCGCCACTCAGCAGGTCGGTGTCGAACGTGCGACGCGCGAGCACGGCGCTCAGTGCGATGAGAGCCAGGAACAACCACAGGCCGGGGTGACGCAGGCCGCGCGCGACGATGCCGCGCGGAGCCGTCAGGTCCTCGGCGTCCGAGGACGTGGGCCCGGTCTCCGACGACGCCGGGCTCGCACCGGCCGTCCGCGAACCGCTAGGCGTGACGGCCTCGACGAACGCCTCCCACGCGCGGGCGCGGCCGACGGAGGCGGGCACGAACAACGACCGCAACTGCGCAGTGCTGACGACGGCGCGGCCGCGGAAGCGCCGGCGCGCGCCGAAGATGCGGGCCAGGCCGAAGGATGCGCTCGCCTGCCCCAACTCGGCCGCGGCACGCCGCGGCCGCTTGACGAGCAGCAGCGCGAGCGCGAGCAGCAGCGACGTCAGCGTCGTCCAGACCATCGCGAACGGCAGGCGCCACGCCGGTGTGCGCGCGAGGGCCACCTGACGGTGACGACGCAGCGTCGCGGCCGAGTGCGGCGCAGGACGATCGGGGTCACCCGCACGGCGCGACAGCGCACGTCGCTCGCGGCGGGTAGGGCGCGAGCCACCCCCGTCGATGGAGCGCAGCAGGTGCGCCGCGTCGAGATCCTGATGGGCGACGGCGTCGGGGATGACGGCCACCGCGTGCCCGGCGAGGTGGGCGCGCCAACACAGGTCGAGCCCGTCGCCGTCACCGTCGAAGGCGGGGTCGAATCCGCCGAGTTCGAGATAGACGTCCTGGCGCACGAGCATGCCGGAGCTCGCGACGGCGAGCACGTCGCGGCGAAGATCGTGCTGGCCCTGGTCGAGTTCGCCGCCATGCGTGCGCGCGACGTGCCGGCCGCTCGTCGTGACGTCGATGCCCACGTTGACGAGCCGGTCTGGGCGGTCGAGTTCGTGGATCTTGCAGCCGAGGATGCCGAGTCGTTCGCTGCGTCCGGCCGCCCTCAGCTGGGCGGCGAGGGCCGTCGGCAGCGGCGCCGAATCCTCGTGGAGCAACCAGAGCCAGTTGTACCGGTCGTTCGGGTGGCTCTCGCGGCGACGTGCACGGCGTCGGGTGCGTAGCGCGACGACGTGGTCGCTGGAGCGTGCGGGCAGCGCCTGGACGGCGCGGTCGACGAGCGCGGCGAACGCCTCGTCGTGCGAGGCGGTGACGACGGTGACGTCGAGCGCCCGCAGGTCGGCGCGCTCGCGGGTCATCGCGTCGAGGGTGCCGCGCACGCGTCCGGCGGCGCTGCCGTCGACGATGACGAGGCGGTCGGGGCGGCGCGTCTGCGCGCAGACGGCGGTGACGGTGGCGTCGAGCCAGGGCTGATGGGCGTCCCGCGCGATGAGGACAGCGGTGACGAAGGGGTGTGCTGGGGAGCCGTCGTGCAACTCGTCGACGCCGTTGACCTGGGTCGCCGACACTTCGCTCAGACCGCGCGCTTCTTCAGCTTGCGGCGTTCGCGCTCGGACAGCCCGCCCCAGATGCCGAATCGCTCGTCGTTCTCGAGGGCGTACTCGAGGCATTCGGAGCGCACCTCGCACCCGACGCAGACGCGCTTCGCCTCACGGGTCGAGCCGCCCTTCTCGGGGAAGAAGGCCTCGGGGTCGGTCTGCGCGCACAGGGCGCGCTCCTGCCACGACAGCTCTTCCGTGTCGTCCAGGGCGTCGTGCAGGCTGATCAACTGCATGAATTCCTGCATGTCCGTCCTTTCGTGGTCGGCGGTCGCGGCGGGTGGGCCGGGCTCTGCGGTACGTCCCGATCATCGGCACGTCGGTCGTGTGGTCATCGTGATCCGCCGCTCGCGGCGGCCATATCACCGAGCGGTGACAACCCCCTGGTGACGCGACGATCCAGCCGATGATCCGCCGATGGCGAGCCGTCGAGAAGGTCGACGGTGACGCCCGGACGAAGGGCGTCGTGCGCAGCGGGCAGGTGGCAGCGAGAGCGAAGCGGTGGCGAGAACCAACGGTGTTATTACATCGGTGTCATTCGAGTGAGTCAAGCCGAACGGGTGACCCCGATCAGCCCTCGGCGGGGGTGGTCGAGGCCCTGCTGCGCCCCCGTGTCACACTGACACAATGCATGTGAGCGTCCTATCTAGTGGTCCCCTCTCCCGCCCGGCACTAGATGCGCTGTTCGGGCGAGAGTCCATCACCAACACGCCTTTGCTCGATGTGATCTACGTCACCAACACGTCGCATGACATCAGTCTCGCAGGTCTCAGGTTCTGCCCCAACCTCGACGCGGTGTGCCGAAGTGCGGACGATGCGGTGCCGGGGACGCGCACAGCGGTCGTCTCTCTGCGGGACGCCGGTCTCATTCCGACCGGCGCGTGGGGCTGGCTCGACGATGAGGCCCTCGCCCAGGCCGTGGCCCGCACCTATCGCCACGCGCGGGGCACCGGCGCCGTCGCCGCAGCTCAGCAGCAGTGGACGCAGTGCCGCGGCGCGCAGAGCGAGACGGCTGCCGTCCTGCCGCTCACCGAAGAACCCATCGAACTGCACGTGCTCGAACCCGACGGCGACGGTGGGCAGGTCAGCCGTCACGCGCTGCGCTGGATCGAGGACACCGACCGCCGCGAGCCCGAGGGGTTCGTCGTCGCCGGCGTCGATCACGCCGACGCCGCGCCCGGCGTGCTCGACGCCGTGCGCAGCGCCGACGTCGTCGTCCTGCCGCCGATGTCGCCGATCCTCGACATGGCCGGATTCCTCGCGGTGCGCGGGATCCGCGACGCTCTGCGCGGCACGTCGGCGCGCGTCGTGGCGCTCAGCCCCATCGGCCTCGACGGGCACCGCCCCGCCGGCGTCGACGCCGCGAGCTGGCGACTCACCGGGGCGACTGCGTCATCAGCAACCCTCGCCCACCTGTACGCCGACTTCGTCGACGCCCTCGTCATCGACGACGCCGAGGCGCCGACGCGCTACCCGTCGTCACTCACCGTGACGCGAGCGCCCATGCGGGCCGCCCTCGCGGGTGACGTCGACGCCGCCGCCCGGCTGCGCGCCGTCGTCCTGGGTGACGCTGCCCTGTTGTCGTAGTCAGCTCCCCCGCGGCGGATGCGTTTCACCAGGTGCGCGTCGGCAGGTGCGACGGCAGGGTCATGCGTGCGCCGCGGCGTGGGCGCGGCGGGCCGCCGGCGAGGATGAGGCGCTCGGCGCGAAACCGGTGCCCACGGTATGGCTCCAGCAGGCGCGCCATGCCGGCGTCATCGGTGTCCTGGCCGATCAGCGCGTGCCCGATCTGCTTCGCGACGTGGTAATCCCTGAACGTCGGCGCATCGGCGTCACCCCAGGCCGTCTGCGCGACCTTGGCACTCGTCCACACTCCGAGCCCGGGCACGGACCGCAGGCGAGCGTGGGCCTCGGCGTGCGGCAGGTCCGCCGTCCGCTCGAGCGCGTCGGCGTGGTCGAGCGCTCGCATGATCGTGCGCGACTGCGGTGGCTCGACGCCGGCCTGCAACCACGCCCAGGACGGGATGCGTCGCCACCCCCGTGCGTCCGGCGCGGCGTGCATGCGGGCGACGGCATGCGCCTGCGGGCCGGCTGCGCGCACGACCTCCGCGGGCGTCGGGATGGGCGTGCCGTAGCGGCGTACGAGCACCCGAAACCCGCCGAACGCCTGCTTGCCGGTGACCTTCTGCTCGAGGATGCTCGGCACGAGCGAGGTGATGACGAGTCCCGTGCGCGGGGCGCGCCAGTGACGATGGTGCGGCTGGCGCAGTGCCGCCGTCACCCGGTCGTGACGGGCCACGAACCCGGACGGGTCGTCGTCACCGCCCAGGATGCGAGGCACCCGACCCTGGAACCACGCCGCACCCGGGCCGTAGGCCCGCAGCTCGACGCGGTCGGGACGCTCGGCGCGCGCGCTGCCATCGGGCATGGCGGCGGTTCGCGGCTCACAGCCCGCCATCCCACCGAGGCCCGGCCTATCCGCTCGTGCGGCTCCGGGCGTCGCTACGGGTGCACCGCCACGCACGGGCATCGAGCGCCACCACGTCAACGCCGGCCCGAGGGGCGTCGTCACCGCCCACCACAACTGCCGTTCGCCGATGACCATGCTCGGGTCGCCCACGCCGCGGCGCAGGGCGCCGAGGATCTGCGCTAGCGGCACCGGCCGGCCGGGTTCCCACACCTCGAACAGGTCGGCCGACATGGCGCCGGGCGCGCCCGCCCCGTCGGCCCCGTGGACTGTGTCGCCCCCGCCGGCCCCCTCGGCCGCGTCAGCGACGTCCATCAGACCCACGCTCCTCGAGGCCGCGGGAGACCACAGCACTCACCTCGCGCTCCACCTCGTCGAGTGGAACCCGCTCACCGAGGAACGCCTCGAAGATCCCGGCTTGCTCGGGCGAGACGTCGGTGTCGAGGTGCGCCACGCTCGGCTCACTCACCCACACGACGGGCATGCCGACCATGGCCGACAGGTTGATGAGGGCCGTGCTCGGCCCGCCGAGCGCCAGGCTCGCACGCACGACGTCCGGGTCGAGCTCGGCGGTGCCCCGCGAGAGCATGATGTCGAACTCCGCGTACCGGGCGCGATCTTCGGCGGGGTGCGGACGCACGAGCGGTCGCAGCCCGGCCGCGGCCGCGGCGTCCGCGAGGCGTCGCACGTACGCGAGGTAGGCCTCCGGCGAGCACCAGCCGAGGTCGACGACCGGCTGGGTGAGGATGACGGCGCTCGCGTCGCTGCCGGGGCGCGCGTCGCCCAGCTCGCGTCCGAACTCGGCGGCGACGGCCGGCAACACCTCCCACGATGATCCGACCGAACGGAACGTCGGCCACCGCAGCGTCGTGCAGGCGCGCGCGATGGCCGCGGTGACGAGCGTGCGCACTGCGGCCTTCGCCGCCGGGGTGCCGTGACGCTCCAGCGCCGCCCGCCGCGAGTCACGCGAAGCGTAGGAGCCGATGCCCTCGTCCGTGACGACGACCTCGATGCGCCGCGTCGGGTTGGCTCGTCGCAGCCGGGCGACGGCCTTGAGCCCCGGCGCGCCCACGGCGACGTAGAGGCAGCGGGCCGCGTCGTCGAATCGCCATCCGGGCATCCCGTCTTCGACGGTGACGCTCCCGCCCTGAGGCAGCAGCTCGCGCGCGTCGTCGACGGTGACGGCGGCGGAGGCGAGGAACGCGGGCGCGGCGACGAACGAGACGCGGATCGGCGTGACCCCGTCGACGAGGGTGCGCACGTAGGAGGCGATGTAGACGAGGTGACTGCGGTTCTTCACCCCGGTGATGGCGACGTGGATGCCCCGCGTGCCCTGCGCGTCGAGCGACGCTGGGCGGCCGCTCGAACGAGTGAGTCTGCGACGCAGCGAGGTTGCGGCCCCCATCACAGCACCGGGGGCCGGCCGAGACGCGTCAGCCGGGCGACGGTCGACCACGACATGACGCGCCGCTCCCCCGCGTCGGTCCGCACGCCCTCGACGAAACCGGCGAACCACGTCTTGAGTGCCTCCTTGTCCTTGACGCGCAGCACCGTGATGGCGGCCCAGTTGCCGAGGTAGAGGGGCACCAGCGGCGCCGGTAGGTTTCGCTTGGCGACCCACACGCGGTTGCGCGCGTTCATCCGGTAGTACACGGCGTGACGCGCGGGGCTCGTCGCGGGGTGATGGACGGTGATGCTCGGGACGTACTGGATGACCCAGCCGGCGTCGATGAGGCGCCAGGCGAGGTCGATGCCCTCGTGGCCGTAGAAGAACTCCCCTGGCCAGCCGCCGACTTCCTCGAACGCGGTACGCCGGGACAGGTGGATGCCTTCGAGGAACCACGTCGCGGGCCCGGGCTTGCCGCCGCCTTCGACACGCAGGCGCGGGATCCATCGCCGCGGCGTCGGCTTTCCCGTCGGGTCCTGTCCCAGCGGGCCGATGACGGCGTTCTTCGGGTCGCGTTCCATCTCTCGCACCATGTCGGCGAGGACGTGGTCGTTCGGCAGGGTCGCGTCGTCGTCATAGAAGAAGAGGTAGTCACCGCGCACCTTGGCTGCCCCGACGTCGCGCCCGCCCGGGATGCCGAGGTTCTCCGGCGAGTACAGGGGGCGCACGACGTCGGGGAACGGCCACGGGTTCTCGGCCGGATCCCACCCGTTGCCGAGCAGCACGACGTCGAGTTCGACGTCGCGCTGGGCGATGAGCGAGTCAAGCGCCGCCCGCAGATCGTCGGGGCGGTTGCCCATCGTCATGAGGACGACGCCGACCCTCGGCAGCGCCCTGCCCTCGGACGCGCCCGGTTCCGCACCCGGTTGTGTCATCATCATGTCTTTCCTCCGTCATGGGAAACCGTGGCGCTCACCGCACCTCGACTCTGCTGCCAGGCTAGAGTGCGCCGCCGACAACCCCGGAATCTCGGGGTTTTGCGCCGCTCAACGCCGCCGCGCGCGTCATGACGACGTCACCTCGAACCTCCGTGCGCCACGCCACCCGACCCACCGCGGCATCCTCCAGCACGTCGGCCGGCACGGCGAGCCCATGACGCGAGAGCCACGTGATGATCGGGACGTCGGCGAGCTTGGCCAACGCTTCGGCGCGCGTCCAGGCCTCGGCGAACTCGACCGGGTCGTCCACCCCGAACCGCCGTACCAAGGACGCCCGCACCGGCGCGACGATCTCGGCGTCGATGACGAAACGCGCGCCCTCCCTCACCCGTTCGGGCACGCGCCAGCCGAGGCCGGTCCCGTCGGCGAGGTAGCTGCGCGCGGCGTCGGGAAACGTCGTCGCGTTGACGTCGGCGGCGCGCACGACGTCGCCGTCACGCACGGCGGCCTCGAGCACCACACATGCGGGTGAGGTGTTCGAGGCCGGTGGCCGCGTCGTGGGGTCGTTCAGATCGAGCCGCCGCCGTCGATCGTCAGCACCATGCCGTTGATGTTCGTGTCTTCGAACAGCAGCATGCGCAGCGTCGGCGTGATGTTCTCCGGCTCTACGAGACGGTTCGTCGGCGTCCGGCGGGTGATCGTCGACAGCTGCTCGGTGCCGAGCACGGAGCTCATCTCCGAGGCGAAGAAGCCGGGCGCGATCGAGTTGACGAGGAATCGCCCGTGCATCTCCCGCGCGAGCGAGCGCGTCGCGGCGTCGAGGCCACCCTTCGTCGCCGAGTACGCGACGAGGCCGGCGTAACCGCGCTGCGCGCAGACGCTCGTCACGTTGACGATGCGGCCCTTGCCGACCTTCGCCATCGCGTGACGCATGAACGCGCGCGTGACGAGCAGCGTCGCCGTCAGGTTGGTCGAGATGATGTCCTCGATGCGCTCCGGTGTCGTGTGCAGGTGCAGCGAGTCCTGACCGATCGCCGCGTTGTTGACGAGCGCGTCGATCGGGCCGAGCACCTTGGCGGCGTCCTTGATGAACGACGTGACGGCCTTCGAATCCGTGATGTCGACCGAGCCGACGTACACGCGCTCCGGGTTGGCGTCCATGAGCTGCTGCAGTTCGGGCGTGACGGTGCGGGCGAACGCCGCGACCTTCGCGCCGTTCGCGAGCACCTCCTCGACGAACGCGAGGCCGAGGCCGCGCGAGCCTCCGGAGATGAGGACGCAGGAGGCTGCGGGGATGACGTTCGGCTCGTTCGTGGTCTCAGACATCGCTCTTCAGGCTCTCCTTGATCGGGATCTCACTCAGGTACTTGACGCGGCGTGGCACCGCGTATTCGGGCAGTCGCTCGGCGCACCACGCCTGCAGCGCAGCCTGGTCGGGCGCACCGGGGTCACCCTTGGCGAGGCCGTCGCGCAGGACGACGTCCGCTGCGACGACGTTGCCGACGAGCGGCGCCTTGCGCCCGCGCACGGCGGCCCAGGCGACGTCGGGGTGCTCGAGCAGCACTGCCCGCACGGCGCCCGCGGACGCCTTCGACCCGCCGACGTTGATCTCGTCGCTCGCGATGCGGCCGGTGATGACGACGCGTCCTTCGGCGATCTCGACGTGGTCGCCGGTGTGGATGACGGCGTCCATGCCCTCGGCGGCCTTCGGCGAGGCGATGAGCAGCTCACCGTCCTCGACGCTCAGGCGCGGGCGCCCGGCGACCTCGCGCTCCAGCCAGGTCTCGGGGAATCCGGCGAGCCCGTCGTGGACGGCGATCGCCGCACCGGCCTCGGAGCTCGCGTAGATCCATGAGATACGTGCGTCGGGGAAGACCTCACGCAGTCGGTCGAGGATGCCCTGGTCGACGGGTTCGCCGCCGAGCGTGATCTGTTCGAGCTTCAGCTGGGCGAGCACGTCACCGTTGCGCCACAGCGCTTGACGCCAGAACGTCGGCGTGCCGGATGCCGCCGTCACGCCCGCCGCGAGCGCCTGCTGCGGCCACTCGTCGAGCTGCGAGGGTTCGACGAAGACGACGTCCTGCCCGGGCATCGTGAGCGAGAGGGTGACGACCTGCCACCAGGCGTAGGCGCCCGGGGTGTAGGGGCACAACCAGGTGCGCGCAGGCTGCTGCCCCCCGACGGTCGTCAACGACTCCAGGGTGTGTGCCACCTGCTTCGGACGCCCGGTCGAACCGGACGTCAGCAACCAGATGCGGCCCGCCTCGGGCTCGCGCGGCGCCGTCGCGGCCTCGAGCGTGACGCCGCCGGCGCTGTCGCGCACGAGCGTCAGCCCCCCGTCACGCAGCTGCGCCGCCTGCTCGTCCCCGATGCGCGACGCGGTCGCGATGAGCGTCTCGCGGCCCGGGTCGAGCGCTGCGTTCCAGGCGGCCTGAGCCGCCGCTCGGTGCCCCGAGACCAGGCAGGCCGCGGCGGGCGGCAGCGTCGGTGTGTCGGACGATGCGCCGTACGGCGCCTGCGCCAACTCAGCCCACGTGCCGTCGAACTCGCCGACGACGACGCGGTTGCCCGCGCCCGCAGGACGCGAGTCGAGCACCCCCGTCATTCGGCCTTCTGAAGCTCGTCGATGAAGTCGAGGACGTCTCCGACGGTCTCGATGGAGCGAAGGCCGGGCGCGTCGAAGTT
>NZ_DCNR01000093.1:0-5471 GCF_002322065.1 Dermacoccus sp. UBA1591
CGCGCCTTCTCCTCCCCCTTCGACCCGACGGCCGTCGACTACCTCGAGACCCTCGACGTGCCGGCGTACAAAATCGCGAGAAGCGAGAACGTCGACCTGCCGCTCATCCGGTATGCGGCAAGCAAGGGCAAGCCAATCATCATCTCGACGGGCATGGCCTCGCTGGGTGAGATCAACGCGGCCGTCGAGGCGGCGCGCAGCACGGGCAACGAGCAGATCATCGTGCTCGCCTGCACGGCCAACTACCCGGCCGACCCGAGCGAGTCGAACCTGCGCGGCATCCCCGTGATGCGCGACGCCCTCGGCACGCTCATCGGCTACTCCGACCACACGATGGGTATCGGCGCAGCCGTCGCGTCCGTCGCGCTCGGCGCGGTTCTCGTCGAGAAGCACGTGACGCTGAACCGCGAGGACGGCGGCGTGGACTCGGCGTTCTCGTCCGAGCCGGAGGAGCTGAACCAGCTCGTCACGCAGACGAAGATCGCGTGGCAGTGCCTCGGCGAGCCGCGCATCGGCGCCCGCGCGCAGGAGAAGGAGGGCCTGCGCTTCCGCCGCAGCCTGTACGTCGTCGAGGACGTCAAGGCTGGCGACGTCGTGACGGCGCAGAACGTGCGCTCCATCCGCCCCGCGAACGGCCTGCCCACCGATACCTTCGACACGCTCGCGGGTCGCACCTTCACTCAGGACGCTCCCAAGGGCACCCCCATGTCCTGGGATCTCGTCTGAGCCCGATGCACCGCGGCACGCGCTGATTCACCCCGAGGTGATGGGCTCCCGGCCGGCGGGCTGCTGGGGCGTCGGCGTCAGGGGGATGCGCTCCTGCGACGGTCGGATGACGGGTTCCGCCGTGGTGAGCGTGAACGTCTCCCCCGCATGGACGAGGTCGACGTGCCCGTCGCGCCCATCGACGTCGTCCTCCAGCGTGTAGGTGACATGGTCGCGGGTGATCGCGACGTGCACCTGCCACCCGCGCCAGCGCACTGCGAACCGCAGCGAGCGGATGGCCTGCGGTAGCGCCGGGTCGAAGCTCAGCACACCGTCGTGGTCGCGCATGCCACCGAAACCGCACACGAGGGCGAGCCATCCGCCGGCGAGGGAGGCGACGTGCACACCGTCGCGCGTGTTGTGCTCGAGGTCGCGCAGATCCATGAGCGAGGCCTCGAGCAGGTAGGCGTAGGCGAGGTCGAGATGCCCCACCTCTGCCGCGACGACGGACTGCGTGCACGCCGACAGCGACGAGTCGCGCACGGTCAGGCGCTCGTCGTGGTCGAACGCGCGCGCCTTCTCCTCCTTCGAGAAGCTGTCCCCCATCCAGTGCAGTGCGAGGACGAGGTCGGCCTGCTTGATGACCTGCTTGCGGTACAGATCGAAGTACGTGTAGTTCATGAGCAGCGGGTAGGCGTCGGCCGCGGCGCTCTCGGCGAAATCCCACACTTCTCGATCCGTCGACCCGGCGAACTGCTGGTGGACCCCGCGCTCGGCGTCGTGGTGCACGGCCATCCGCTCCGCCGCGTCACGCCAGCGTGCGAGGTCGTCGTCGGCGACGCCGAGGGCTTCGGCCGCGTCCTCGTGGCGTTCGGCGACGTCCGCCGCGTAGCGCAGGTTACGAGCCGCCGCCAGGTTCGTGTACGTGTTGTCGTGGACGATGGCGCTGTACTCGTCAGGCCCGGTCACTCCGCTGATGTGGAAGCACCCGTCGTCGCCGTGATAGCCGAGCGACATCCACAGACGTGCCGTCTCGACGAGCAGCGGCAACGCGATCTCCCGTTCGAACGTCGTGTCCGCCGACCACCAGGCGTGACGCATCGCGGCGAGGGCGATGTCGGCGTTGATGTGCATCGCGGCCGTGCCCGCCGGCCAGTATCCCGAGCACTCCTGGCCGCGGATCGTGCGCCACGGGAACGCCGCGCCATCGAGCTTGAGCGTCGTCGCACGCTCACGCGCCAGGTCGAGGCAGTCGCGGCGCCACATGAGCGCGTCACGGGCCGCCTCGGGCGCCGTCGCGCTGAGCACCGGCAGGACGAAGGCCTCGGTGTCCCAGAACGAGTGACCGTCGTACCCGGGCCCCGTCAGGCCCTTCGCGGGTATCGCGCGCCCCTCGGCGCGGGCCCCGGCCTGCAGGACGTGCCACAGCCCGAAGCGGACGGCCTGCTGTACCGCCGGGTCACCGTCGATCTCGACGTCGGCGCCGCGCCAGAACTCTTCCAGGTACGTGCGCTGCTCGTCGACGAGGGTCTCCCAGCCGGTGTGCAGGGCGGTCGAGAGCGAGCCGTCGACCTGATCGCGCAGTGACGCCCAACTGCGGCGCGACGACCAGCCGTAGGCGACGAACTTCGTCACGCCGAGGCGCTGACCGGGCGCAAGGCTCGTGCCGATCGTCGTGCGCGACCAATCCGGTTCGGCGTACGTGTGCAGGCTGGCCTCTCCGTGCAGGACGTGGTCGCATGCGACCGCCATGCGCAGCCCGCTTGTGCGCGTGGCGTGCATGAGCAGTGAGCGGGCACCGTTGCTGCTGTGGCATTCGGGCACGAGCACGTCGTGCAGAGCCGCCGCGACGCGCGGATCTTTCGACGTCTGGGGCAGTTCCTCGTTCGCGACGAGCTCGCTCTGGATGACGATGCGCACGGGTGCGTCGACGGCTTCGACGGTGTAGTCGATCGCGAGGACGGCCCGCTGGGTGAAGCTCACGAGGCGGGTCGAGGTGACCTTGACGGTGCGGTTCGTGGGCGAGCGCCACACGACCTCACGGCGCAGCACGCCCTCGCGCAGGTCGAGGGTGCGCTCGTGGGAGATGATCGTGCCATACCGCAGGTCGAAGGGTTCGTCGTCGACGAGCAGGCGGATGATCTTGCCGTCGGTGACGTTGACGATCGTCTGCCCCACCTCCGGGTAGCCGTAGCCGGCCTCCGCGTACGGCAACGGTCGTTCTTCGAAGAACGAGTTGAGGTAGGTGCCGGGTAACCCGGACGGGTCTCCCTCCTCGAGGTTGCCGCGCACGCCGATGTGCCCGTTCGACAGCGCGAACAGGCTCTCGGACTCGGCGAGGTCGTCCTCGCGCAGGCCCATCTCGCGTACCTGCCACGGTTCGACGAGCAGGCGCGCCCCGCGCGTCATCGCGCGTCCTCGATGAGTCCGCCCAGGTCCGTGACGACGACGTCGGCGCCGTGGGCGAGCAGTGCGTCACCCTGGCCGACGCGGTCGACCCCGATGACGTACCCGAACGACCCGGCTCGGCCGGCCTCGACACCGGACAGGGCGTCCTCGAACACGGCGGCCTGATTCGGCCGGGCTCCTGCGAGCTTCGCGCCCGCGAGGAACGAATCGGGAGCCGGCTTGCCCGCGATGTGCTGCTCGGCGAGGGTCACGCCGTCGATGCGCCCCTCGATGAACTCGGCGAGCCCGGTGACGTCGAGCACGGTGGCGGTGTTCGCACTCGAACTGACGACGATGCGGCGCAGCCCCGCTTCTCGCGCCGCCTCGAGGTAGCGTCGCGAGCCGTCGTAGACCGTGACGCCGTCGCGGCGGATCGTCTCGATGACGGCCTCGTTCTTGAGGTTGCCGATGCCCCACACCGTCTGCGTGCCCGGAGCGTCGCCGCGGGAGCCGTCAGGCAGGGTGAGGCCACGCGAGGCGAGGAAGTCGCGCACCCCGGCCTCGCGGGGCTTGCCGTCGACGTGGTCGAGGTAGTCGCGCTCGGCATCGAACGGCGTCTGGTCGGGATGGTGTTCGGCGAGGTAGGCGTCGAAGGTGGTCTTCCAGGCGGCGCGGTGCACACTCGCGGTGTCGGTGAGCACCCCGTCGAGGTCGAAGAGACACGTGGTGATGAATTCGGGCATCCCGAGCATGGCGACATCCTCCCTGGTGACGAACGCTGGACCGCCCCAGTGTGTCGGCAAACGCGGGTGCCGGCCAGGGCTTCGCCCTCGCCGGCACCGGGGATTCATCGGATGTTCAGCGGGACAAGCCCTTGTTGACCGTCTTCTTCGCCGTTCTAACGATCCGCTTGCTCGCGACCTTCGGCAGACCCTTGCCGTGCCGCTTGGCGTAGCGCACCGTCTTCTTGACGTTGGACTTCGCGACGAACGCGGCGTAGTCCTTCTCGTCCCACTTCCAGCGCGCCCAGACGCTCTTCAGCTCGTCCTGCTGACGCTTGACGACGGCGAGCAGTTCTTCGCGGGTCTGGCCCTCGTCACGCACCGTCGTCACCCACTTCGCGAGGTCGTCGGACCGCGGCGCGCCGGCCATCGCACCGAGGGAGGCGAGGCGCGTCATGCGGTTCATCGCCGTCGGCCACGGGTGCTTGAGGCCGTGGATCTGCAGCGTCGACAGGTAGTCGCTCAGCGCGCCCCACACGACGTCCTCGAGCGGAGCCGGCGCGGCGGCCGGCTCGAGGAAGACGACGTCCTCGCCGTCGAGGTAGACGTTGCGCAGCCGTGCGTCCGCGTGCGAGGCCGGCACCTGGCCGTCCTCGGCCACGGCGAGCAGAGCCGCGTACCACTGCTTGAGCATCGCGCGCATCGACGGCGTGTCGGAATCGGCCGCCATCTCGATGAGCTCCATGAGCATCGTCCGGCCCGCCGACGGGAGCCGGCGTTCGGTGCCGGACGCGTCGCGAAGGGCCTCGCCCGAGGCGTCCCAGACGCGCACCTCACCGTGCTCGCTCGCCGTGCGCAGCACGGGTTCGGACGGCACGTCGAACGCGACGATCCACCCTGCGGCGACCTCGTCCATGACGTCGGCGAGGGCGGCGGAGCGCACCGGCAGCGGCGAGGCGTAGCCGCGCAGGGCGTACGCCGCCGCGGCGTCGCGCAGCGCCGGCGATGTCGAGGTGACCTGCGTGAGGGCATCGACCCGCACCCACGAGGGGTAGAGACCCCAGGCCGACGCCTGACGCCCCGTCCCCTTGATCCACCGCTGCAGCTGGGCGAGCGTGCGCGGGCGGGTGGCGTCCCACGTGCGGAACGGCGTCCAGTCGCGGTCGAAGTTGGCCGCGTACGTGTCGATCTGGCCGGACGCGCGGTGCAGGCCCCGCTCGTTCTCGAGGGCCATCATGACGGTGGCACCGGGCGCGGCGATGTTGAGCAGGGTCATCGCCATCTCGTGCCACGTGCGGTCGGGCGCCTCTGCGGAGAGAACGCGCGAGAAGTCGTCGACCATGAGGACGGTGTCGTACGACTCGCCCGCCGCGATGACCTGCGGCAGATCGCCGGCGAAGATCTCCGTGCCCGGCAGGAGCGTCGCGATGGTGCCGGCATCCTGAGCGGCGCGCACGACGACCGTGAGCTTCTCGGCCTCATCGGCGATGCGCTCAAGCAGGCCGAGCTCCATCGGGCCGACGACGAGGACGCGGTTGCCCGCGCCCGCAGGACGCGAGTCGAGCACCCCCGTCATTCGGCCTTCTGAAGCTCGTCGATGAAGTCGAGGACGTCTCCGACGGTCTCGATGGAGCGCAGGCCGGGCGCGTCGAAGTT
>NZ_DCNR01000086.1:0-11773 GCF_002322065.1 Dermacoccus sp. UBA1591
GCGGGCGAGTCGAGCAGCATGTCGAGCTCGGCGTCGGTGAAGTCGCGATCGGCCATGCCGAAGCGCGTCGCTATCATCTCGACGCGCGAACGCAGCACCTTTTCGTACATCGCGGACGCTTCGTCGTCAGTGTCGGCGGCGACGACGTTGAGCGCGGCGATGACGTACGGCGCGTCGAGCTGGGCGCTCGGCTTGAACTCCGAGCGGTAGGCGTAGACGGCGGCCTGCAGCTGATCGGGCGCGAAGTGGCTCGCGAACGCGTACGGAAGGCCCAGTGCCGCCGCGAGCTTCGCGCCGAACATGCTCGAGCCGAGGATGTAGAGCGGCACGTTCGTGCCCTTGCCGGGGATCGCCTCGATGCCCGCGAGCGGACTCGTGTCGGAGAGCAGCCCCTGCAGCTCGACGACGTCCTGCGGGAAGCGGTCGCTCGCGTGCGGGTCACGTCGCAGCGCCTGCCAGGTGCGCTGATCCGTGCCGGGCGCGCGTCCGAGACCGAGGTCGATACGGCCCGGGTGCAGCTCGGCGAGCGTGCCGAACTGCTCGGCGATCGTCAGCGGCGAGTGGTTCGGCAGCATGACGCCGCCGGAGCCGACGCGGATCGTCTGCGTCTGCGACGCGACATGCGCGAGCAGCACCGACGTCGCCGCCGACGCGATGTGCTTCATGTTGTGGTGCTCCGCGAACCAGATGCGCTCGAAGCGACCTGTCGCCTCAGCCCGCTGCGCGAGCTCGACGCTGCTGCGGATCGCGTCGCCGACGCTCTGATGGCTGCCGACCTGCGCGAGGTCGAGGATCGACAGCGGAATGTCGGCGGCCTTCTTCGCGAAGGAGTCGGCCGAGTGGGAGGTCTCGTCAGGGGATCGCAGGTCGGTGTTCTGGGCGGCGTCGAAATCACTCACGCACTCGTCAACGCGGACCCCGGCCTCGCCCATTCCCGGGCCGCATCCCCAAGGGTCCAGGCCGGCTGCGTCACATGGTGCTCGCTGCGTCAGTCGTGACTGACTCGACGAGCACGAAGTGACTCACCTGGCCGGGCGTGGTCGCTTCGGCCCGCGTCCGATAGCGCCGTGCGCGCACGAACGCCGATCACGCGAGCAGCGCGTCGATCTCCTTCGCGAGCTTCTTGTGCAGCCACGGCGAGGGGTGGAATCCGTCGTCGGCGAAGGCCTTGTCGCGCGCCCATTTCGGACTCGTCAGCGGTACGTGGCGGACGGTGGGGTAGTCCGCGACGATCGCCGCAGCGATCGCCTCGAACCGACGTGCACGCCCGCCGAGGGCGTCACCGAGCTGCTGCGGCATCGCGGGCAGTGCCTCGATCGGCGGCAACCCGAGCAGTATGACGGGGGAGTCGCCGGCGAGCGCCGTCACGCGGGTCAGCAGCTTCGTCAGGCTGACGCGCCACGCCTCCTCGGTGCGCAGGTTCTTCACGTCGTTGACACCGACGCTGATGACGACGACGTCAGCGCGCGCGAGTTGCGCCTGGGCGCTCGCGGGCTGGGTGAGGTGGGCGACGTCGCGGGCGTCGGCGCCCGAGCGGGCGAGCACGTGCCAGCTGACCGGCCGTTCGAGCCGATCCGACATGCGGCTCGCGAGGCGCCCCGCGATCGAGTCGCGATGGTGTTCGACGCCGACACCGTCGGCCACGCTGTCGCCGAGCACGACGAGATGCGGCTCGTGACCGTCCCGCTCGGCGTGGTGCTCGCAGATCGTGCTCGTGACGCCCTCGCGCCCGGCCGCACCGGGTAGGCGCGGCACGTCGCGCTGCACCTGACGCCCCTGCGCGATGAGCACCGGGCCGTGCAACAGCACGTCCGTCAGCGAATATCCGGGCAGTGACGGCCCGCGCGTATCGGATGGTGCGTCGGCCGATGCCGCCTCGTCCGGTGCGGCGGAGCCCGACGTGGTTTCCCGTGAAACGGGGTCACTCGGCGCAGGGGGTCGCCGGCCGGCGTCCCCGTCGGTCGCCGAGATGTCACGCATGCCCCCATCGTCACCCATTCACCTGCGCGTCGGCGCAATGACGCGCGGCGTTCACCGCACCGTTATCCGCATCGGCCCTTCAGGCTGGCTCTTCGCCAGACCCGACGCCCCCGCACCAACGCCCCAACCCCGCCGCCCCGGACCCGCCGCGGCTCAACGTACCCGCGCCGCAGCCCGACCCGTCCACACCCCACACGACGAAGCGTGGCGCGCACCCGTCGACGAGGAGAGTGCTCCTGGCCGACCGATGCGCGCCACGCTGTGAACAAGGCGACAAGGCGACGGTTACGCCATCACTGCCCCTCGTTGGGTCGCGTGAACGGGAACGCGAGCGTCGCGCGGATGCTGTTGCCCGTCAGCATCATGATGAGGCGGTCGACGCCGATGCCGAGACCACCTGTCGGCGGCATGGCGTACTCGAGGGCGGCGAGGAAGTTCTCGTCGACCTCCATCGCCTCCGGGTCGCCGGCGGCGGCCTTGAACGACTGCTCGGTGAGGCGGTTGCGCTGGTCGACGGGGTCGACGAGCTCCGAGTACGCGGTGCCGATCTCGGCGCCGAACGCGACGAGATCCCAGCGCTCCGACAGCTTCGGGTCGGTGCGGTGCGTGCGCGTCAGCGGTGACGTCTCGAGTGGGAAGTCGGTGTAGAACACCGGCATCGTCGTCTGGCCCTCGACGAGCTCGTCGTACAGCTCGAGCACGACCTCACCGGCCGTCATCGTCTCCGCCCAGTGCACGTCGTGCGCGTCGGCCACGGCGCGCACCTCCTCGAGCGGCGTGTTCGACGTCAGCGTCGTGCCCGTCGCCTTCGAGACCGCTTCGTGCACGGGCACGACGGGCCACTCGTGGTCGAGGCGCAGGCGCTCGACGCCGCCGTGTCCGTCGGGGCGGACGGCGACGGGCTCGCCGTGGATGGCCGTGGCGACCTCGAGGACGAGCTCGCGCGTCAGCACGCGCATCGTGTTGTAGTCGCCGTGCGCGGCGTACGCCTCGACGGAGGTGAACTCCGGGTTGTGCGTCGCGTCGGCGCCTTCGTTGCGGAAGTTGCGGTTGAGCTCGAAGATGCGGTCCATGCCGCCGACGGCGAGTTCCTTGAGGAACAGCTCCGGCGCGATGCGCAGGTACAGGTCGGCGTTGTACGCGTTGATGTGCGTGCGGAACGGTCGCGCGCTCGCGCCACCGTGCACCGCCTGCAGCATCGGCGTCTCGACCTCCATGTAGCCGCGCTCCTCGAACGCGCGACGCAGAGCGCTGACGCCCCGCGAGCGCGCGCGCAGCAGATTTGCCGAATCCTTGTTGACGATGAGGTCGAGGTAGCGCTGACGCACGCGTGCCTCGGGGTTGGTGAAGCCCGTGTGGTCGCTGGGGATGGGGCGCAGCGACTTCGACGCCATGCACCACGACGACGCGAGCAGCGACGGTTCGCCGCGACGGCTGTGGCCGAGTGTGCCCGTCACGGAGACGTGGTCGCCGACGTCGACGGTGCGTCGCCACAACCGCATGAGCTGCGGATCGACAGCGCCCGCCTCGAGCACGACCTGCAGGCGCACGTCGTGCTCCTCGATGAAGGCGAACACGACGCCGCCGAGGTCGCGCAGCGCTCGTACGCGGCCGCTGAGGGAGACGACGCCGGCGTCCACCCCGTTGCCTTCGACAATCGCCTTGCGGGCAAGATCGACCGTCATCGTGTACGGCACGTCGACGGGGTAGGGCTCCATGCCGGCCTCGCGCAGGACGTCGAGCTTGGCGTGGCGCACGCGCTGCTGCTCGGTGAGGCGCTGCACGGGTCGTGCGGGCGTGAGCAGCTCCTCGTCCTGCGCGACGACGAGCTGCGCCAGCGGTGCTTCGACGCCGTCGGGCAGGTGGACGATCGTGTCCGCGTCGTGGCTGGGGCGCGGTGCGTGGCCGGGCAGGAAGCCCTCGGCGCGGCCGGAGGCGATGCCGATGAGTGGCAGGCTGCCGACGGAGTCGAAGCAGACGAACCGGGTGTCCCAGCGCGGCAGGTACTTGGCGTTCGCCTCGTACAGCGATTCGAGCTGCCAGAAGCGGTTGCCGATCGACAGGATGCGGTCGGCGAGGCGCACGCCGATGCCGGCGCCCACCTTGTCGGCACCGGTGAACACGGAGCGGAACATCGCGAAGTTGAGCGACACGTCGCGCACCCCGAGGTCGGACGCCGCGTCGGCGAGCGCCGCGACCATCGCCTCGTTGACGCCGTTGGGCGCCTTCGGGGAACGGCGCATCAGGTCGAGCGACAGCCCTCGCATGCCCCACGGCACGAACGACTGCAGTGCGACGATCTGACCCTGTGCGTCACGGACGAGGACGGCGACGCAGCGGCCGTCCGTCGCGTCCTCGAGGCGGTTGAGGGCCATCGAGAAGCCGCGGTCGGGTTCGTCGCCACGCCACTTCTCGGACAGTTCGGTGATCTGGTGCAGCGTCTCGGCGTCGAGACGCGAGTGGCGTTCGACGTCGACGGTGCAGCCGGCCTCACGCACGCGCGCGACGGCGCGCTTGACGGGGCGCATCGCGCGCCCTTCGAGGCTGAACGTGTCGAGTTCGACCACGGCTTCGTCGCCGAGGGGGCGGGCCTTGAGCCCGGCCTCGACGTAGGCGCGCGCACCCGTCTCCGAGGCGGACAGGACGCCGGAGCGCCACGCGTGCTCGCGGGCGAGGGCCTGCCAGGCGCCGATGGCGGCGGGCCATGACTCACGGGCACCGAGCGGGTCGCCGGAGGCGAGGCAGACGGAGCCGATGACGCGGTAGCTGACGGCGGCCTCGCCGTCGGGGGAGAACACGACCGACTTGTCGCGGCGCGTCGCGAAGTAGCCGAGCGAATCCTGGTTGCCGTGCAGCGCGAGCAGGCGGCGTACGTGCAGTTCGTCGGCGGCCGACTGCACCTCGGAGCGTTCGGCCGATTCGGTGTAGCGCCACACCGTCAGCAGCAGCACGCCGGCGGCGAGGATGCCGGCGAACGCGGCGAGCCAGTGGGGCCCGTTGGCGCCGTCGGAGATGCCGTGCGGCATGGAGATGCCGGTGACGCTGCGGATCGAGAACCACAGGTGCTCACCGCCGTGCAGGTCGCCGGGGGCCGCCCAGGAGAGCATGAAGATGACGGCGATGCAGGCGAGCAGACCGGCTAGCAGCGTGACGATCGCGCGCCGCAGGGAGCCTGAGCGCATGCGGGCCGGGAAGTCCTTGCGCCGGATGACGAGCAGGACGAGCCACGCGCCGGTGACAATCGTCGTCACGACGATGAGGGCGATCGTGATGTCGTCGACTTCCTCGTCGAGGCTGTCCGTGCAGATGCTGACGGCGACGATCGCGCAGGCCACGAACTGGAGGGTGAGCACGGCGAGGGCGACGACCCACGCGGCGCGCAGCCCGCGCTTCAGGGCTGCGGCGGTGATGAGAAGACACAGGGCGAGGAAGAGACTCGGGCCTGCGGGGACGCCGACGACGGCGAAGAGGTCGTCGACCCAGTCGGCGAAGTCGCTGCGCGGCAGCGGGATCGACACGAGCGACCACACGCCGCCCAGGGCGACGAGCAGCCCCAGCAGCTTGGGCAACCATCCGTGGTCGTTCGCCACCGCGGGGTGGTGACGGGTGGGGGTGCTCATGCTGACGGTGCTCCTTCGACGTGCTCTGCGTTCGTTGCGGGATGGGGGGTCTCTGGGAGGCGGGCTGCTTCCTGTCTCGCGCGTTCGGCGCGGGCCCAGAGGTTGAGTGTCAACAGTGCGAGGGCCTGGAGGGCGGCTTCGAGCAGGATCTCGAACTGGCTCGTGTAGGCGCCGAGGGAGTTGGCGACGGCGAGCATGAGGACCATCGCGATGGAGCCGTAACGGAACGCACGCTCGACGTTCTGGTGCTTCGGGCTCATGGCGCGGAACGCGATGAGCGACAGGATGCCTGCGATGACACCGACGGCCGCTGACGCGAGGTACATCGACGCCGCGAGCGAACCGAGCTTCACGCGATCGTCAGCAGCAGCCCGCCCCAGAGGGCGCGCGCGATGTGGGAGACCTCGCCGCCGACCCGCGGGTAGCCTGTCAGGACGAGGTACGCGCGCGTCGCCGCGATCGTGACGGCGCAGGCACCGGCGAACAGCAACACGAGCGACGAGGCGTCCTCGCGCGGAACGATGCCGCGGGAGCCGCCGCGCCCTGACGGGGCCGACGACGCGCCCGCAGGCGTCGACGAGCCCTCTCTGGCAGGGGTGGCAGTCATGTCATGACGCTAGCAAAGCGTTTCGCCCCTGCCTGGAAGACCATGCGGCCTGCGGGGCGCCTTCGTCGCGCTCGGGGCGTCGGCTCGGGCATGGCGGGAGTGGAGGGGAGGAGGCCACCTGCGACGATCGACCTGACGACCGAGCGATGCCATCGGAGGGCAGATGAAGATCACGCAGGTGGGGCCCGCTCTGGCCATCACGGCGCTCCTGGGCGCGACCTGGGCCGTGCTGGCAGCGATCTCGGCAGCGACCCCGACTCCCGTCGAGACGGTCGCGGCGAGTGAGACGAAGACGCTCGAGGGGGCTGACCGGGGACTCCGTGACGTTCCGGGCACCTGAGGGCGGGGTGACGGCACCGTCCTTCTCGCGCTCCTCGGCCTACTTCGAGAAGGACGAGCAGACCCTGACGCTGGCTGTCGTCGACGGTAGCGTCGACTTCGACACGACCGCCGACCGCATCGTGCGACACCTCGACGAGCAGGGTGTGGCTGTCGCCTTCGACGGGGGCAAACTCAGCACGCGCAACGGCTTCGCCTGGCTCGCGATGCATGCGAACGACCACCTGTTCGCCTTGTCGGCGAAGCCCCTGCCCGAGGGCAAGGGGGCCGACCGGGGCGCCGCCATCGCGGGCCCCACGAGCGAGGAACGGGCGAAGATGCTCGGCGTCGTCATCATCATGCTCGTGGCCTCGCGGACGTTGCGGCGGTCGATGCACGGTCTGCTCGTCGGCGCGTTCGTCGGGTGTCGTTGGCGCGGCGCGTGCTCACGTTCCACGGGCTCTTCGCACTGGGTTGGGGGCTGCACTTCCTGTGGAACTCGCCGGTATCCGAGGGTCGCGACGGCCCGGCGATCCCCTTGAGATCGCCGTCAGCGTCACCGCGTTCTTGCTCGTCGCCCGGCACGCCTGGGCGCAGGAGCGGCACTACCTCGCGAGCGCGCGCGAAGCCCTGGCCGCGGGGGGTTTCGTCGCCTTCGACGACGTCGTCGCCAGCGCTGCAGGCACTCGCAAGGAGCGCAAGCAGGGCCTGCAGACTGCGCGTCAGGTCGGCGGTCGCGCGGAGAGGAAACGGATCAAGCACGTCCCCGAAGGGCTACCTCGACCACCTGCAGGCCTGGGGTGGTCGCGGCACCGGCGTCGACGAGGTCGTTCGAGATCTGGTGTGACGGTGATTGCTCCCCCCGAGCGCCGGGGGTGCGCGCCCGTCACCAGGGATGCTCGGCGAAGTCCTTGAGAAAGACGCCGTACTGGTCGATTCCGTTCTCACCCATGACGATCGGGTCGTAGACGCGGGCGGCGCCGTCGACGAGGTCGAGCGGCGCGTGCCAGCCCTCCTCGGCGATGCGCAGCTTCTCGTGGTGCGGGCGTTCGTCGGTGATCCAGCCGGTGTCGACGGCCGTCATGAGGATCTTGTCGGTCGCGAACATCTCACCCGCCGACGTGCGCGTCATCATGTTGAGCGCCGCCTTCGCCATGTTCGTGTGCGGGTGGCCGGGGCCCTTGTAACGGCGCGAGAACTGCCCCTCCATCGCCGAGACGTTGACGACGTACGCGCGCCGCGCCCCCCGCGCGACGGCCGCACGCATCGCCGGGCGCAGACGGCTGACGAGCAGGAACGGCGCTGTTGAATTGCAGAGTTGCACTTCGAGGAGTTCCAGCGGATCGACTTCCTCGACCTTCTGCTTCCAACTGTTCGTGTCGACGACGTCGGGCAACAGGCCACCCGCGTCGACCGCCGTGCCCGCCCGATGCGCCTCGAGGCTCGCCTGCCCCGCCGACAGAGCGAGCGACGTCATCGCCGCCGCGCTGCGGGACGGGTCGAGAGCGTCGGACGGGTTGAGCGGGCCGGCCGCGGGCGTGACGCCGGGCGCATGGACGTCACGTCCGGCGTCGGGCTGGGGCTCGGCTTCGTCAGTGGCGTGGGTGTGCTGATAGGCCGCGAGGGTGCCGGCGAGGTTCGCGGGGTGAGCGTCACTGATGCGGTCGAACTGGACGATCTGCGGCAGCTTGACGTCGCGCGGCAGCGGAAGCTCTTCTCCCGCAGTGAGATTCGAGTACGCTCCCGGCGAGCGACGCACCGTCTGCGCCGCGTTGTTGATGAGGATGTCGAGCGGGCCGTCGGCCGCGACCTCGTCGGCGAGGGCGATGACCTGCGTCGGGTCACGCAGGTCGATGCCGACGATCTTGAGGCGGTCGATCCACTCCGGTGAGTCGGCGAGCTCCGCGAAACGACGCGCGGCGTCGCGGGGAAAACGCGTCGTGATCGTCAGGTGCGCGCCGTCGCGCAGCAGCATGAGCGCGATGTACATGCCGATCTTGGCGCGACCGCCCGTCAGCAGGGCGCGCTTGCCGCACAGATCGACGCGCTGGTGACGCTTCGCGTGACTCATCGCCGCGCAGTTCGGGCACAGCCAGTGATAGAACGCGTCGACGGTCGTGTACTTGGCGTGGCAGATGTAGCACCCGCGCGGCGTGTTGAGCTCTCCGGCGACCTCACCGATGACGTTGGACGTCAACGGGATTCCCTTCGTCTCGTCGTCGATGCGCAGCGGCGAACCCGTCGCCGTCGACGCCAGCACCTTCGCGTCCTGCTCGCGCAACGGGCCGAGCTCAGCAGCCCTCGCCTCCGCGCGACGCGCCTTGCGCACCCGCTTGTACATCGTGCCCGCGGCGCGCTTCACCGTCTCGATGTCGGGGTGGCCCGCGGGCAACTCGTGCAGCATCCCGATGACGCGCAACGTCGTCGCCATGTCCTCGGCATCGATCGCGGTCTCGGCGAACAGCTGTTCCTGCTCAGGTGTGACGGACGCGTCGTCACGGGCGTCGTCGTCCTCTGCGGGCTGTTCGTTCACGCCGTGATTCTAGAGGTTGCCGGTGAGGCGAGCCGGCGCTGCCCTCATGGGTGGGTGTGCCTCCCCGTGAGACTCTGCCCCGCCATGACCGGAGCCGGCGGTGTTTTCGCGGGGCGGGTGGCGGTGGGGGTCGGCGTGTCTCGAGGCGATGTCCGGAAATTCAGTCAGACGTCCAGATAGGGTGAGAATGATGACCTCGGGGGAGGTCGGCGCGCAGGGCCTCGGGGGCGTTCGGCTGAACGCGAGGTCGGCAGGAGAAAGGTGCACGATGAACCACGAACACCGCAAGATCTCACTCGCGGAACGACTCATCGTGACGCTCGGCGTCGGCATCTCGCTGGCCGTCATGGCCGTCGTCCTGATCCGCATGGCGAGCGCCGGCGCCCACCCCGTTGCGGTGTGCCTCATGGCTGCGGCGCTCGGCGGGGCGCTCGTCGTCGCCATGCGCCTGTGGCGCGGTTCGCAGGGCTGACGTTCGGCGCCGCCCGCCGGGTGTCATCCGCGCGGTGAAATCGGCCTGGCGTGGCCGGCTCGGCCGCCGGGGCGTGTCCCCCTACGCTCGTCTTCTTGGCGCCGCCGGCCTGTACCCATCCGCGATTTTCGTCCACATTCGTGACGGGGGCCGACGACGCGAACGTGGACGAAAATCGCCGATGTGACCGAGAAGCGCACATGGGGACGCGGTTCGCGAAGGTGGACGGAAATTGCGAAGGTGGACGAAATTCGCAGGTGGGGCCGGGTGTCTCAAGGTGCGCCGTCTCTGTTAGCCGTCGGACGAGGTGACGGGGGTGGTGCGGCGTCAGAAAGCAGTCGCTCGCTGCGCACGACCAGATCGTCCGACGGCGGGCTTGCATGACGCGTGGCCGGACGGCGCGCTGTCCGCGTTGTTGACGGGCACCGCCGACAGGGCTCCCGCGAATGGCCCCGTCGCGTTGACGACGCGTGGCCGGACGGCGCGCTTCTCGTGTTCCTGGGCGCTGCCGGCAGGTCGCGTGGCTGTCCCGGGTGGCTCCGTCGCGCTGTCGACGCGCGGCCTGACGTCGCGCTCCTCGTGTTCATGGGCGCGGCATTCGCCGGCGTCGTGACGCAGGCCGTCATCGATCGGCTGTGCCCAGAAGACGGTGTGCAGCGTGTGAACGGCGGCGGACGGGTCACCCGAGCCATACGAGGACACCGCACGACCCGTGCCATCTCGTGTCGTAAGGCCTAGTGCCGGCTCACCGCGTCATGTCATGGTGCTCAGCGCACCCTCATCGACGCGTGACACAGTAGGCATCGTGACCGACGAACGCACCCATCCGGACGACGACGCCTGGCGCTACGTTCCGCCGCGACCGCGCGAGACCCCGGCGTCGGTTCCGGGTTCGCCCGCGCCGGATTCCCGGGCGCACACGTCGGCAGCTTCCGCGAGCGACGCCGCGGCACCGACGGGGCAGCTGCCCAACGCATGGCACGAAGGCGCACCCATGCCGCACGGTTGGTCACAACCGCCCACAGGATCGATGTCGTCGCCTCCTCCGGCGCCGAACGCCCCCGGTGTGGGATCGTTCGCCCCGGGCGGGTGGCCCCCGCCGTCAGCTCCCCGGCCCGCAGCTTCGGGTGCGCCTGCGCCGGCTAGTTGGTCCCAGCCGTCAGCTCCGCAGCCTCAGTATCCGCCTGGGGTGTTGTTGGCGCCGGCGTCGCCCGGCGCTGCGTATCCCGTTGCAGCGCAAGCCGGTCCGCGCAAGCCACCCCCGGCGTGGGCATTCGAGCAACCGAAGCCGTTGCCGTATCACCGCATGGCACGCATCGACTGGCGCGTCGCGCAGTGGTGGCGTCCTTTCGCGACGCTGGGTGTGGCGTTCGGTGTCACGATCGTCATGATGATCGCGCTGGGCGTCGTCGCGCTCGCATGGGAGGGCCTCGGCCTGCCCGCTGCGAGCGAGAGCCTCGAGGACGGTGGCAACCCGGCCGACCTGATGGCGATGCTCGGTCCGCTCGCGGCGCTCGTCCCCATCGTCGTGCTCGCGTCGTGGTGGGGCGCCGGGCGTCGCGGGTCGATCCACTCGGTGTTCGGGCGATTCCGCTGGGGTCTGCTGGGGCGTGCGGCGCGCGTCGTCGTGCCGATCTATGCCCTCGTGATCCTCGTGCCGCCCCTGCTGTTCGGCCGCGACGAACTGACGGTGCCGCCTCTCTCGGCGTCACTCGTCGCGTCGTACGTCATCATCCTCGTGCTGACGCCGTTGCAGTGCGCGGGCGAGGAGTACCTGTTTCGCGGCATGCCGCAGCAGGCGCTCGGGACGTGGCTGAAGTCGCCGCTGTGGGGCATCATCCTGCCCGTGCCGCTGTTCATGCTCGGCCACGGGTATGACTGGGTCGGCCAGATCGACATCGCCTGCTTCGCGTTGTGCATGGGAGCGCTGGTGTGGCGCTCCGGCGGCCTCGAACTGGCGATCCTCGTGCATGCGGCGAACAACACGATGTCGTTCTTGCTCGCGCCACTGACGCCGAACTCGCTCGAGCAGGGCGCCGTCAACCCTGCTGCGCTGCTGTTCTCGCTGCCGCTGATCTTCGGCATCACGGCGTGGCTGTGGTGGTGGGTCGGCAAGCAGTACGGCGTCGACTGGAAGACCCCCGTCCGACGTCTCCCCGGCCCGCAGCACGAACAGGTCGGCCGCTGGTTGTGACCAGCTGCGATACGCGTCCGCATCTGCGATTTTCGTCCACATTCGCCGC
>NZ_DCNR01000085.1:0-13956 GCF_002322065.1 Dermacoccus sp. UBA1591
GCGGCGTTCGAATTCGACGGCGTCTCCACCGCGGCCGACGGCGCGAGCGCCGCCTGCGTGGCCGGTGCGCTCGCCTCGGTCGCGGCGGCTGCCGGGGTGCCCGCAGGAACCGACGGCGACGTCGGTGCGGCCGGGGCCGGCGCCTTGGGTGCCGCGCTCGGGGGCTTCGGCACAGCGCTCGGCTTCACGGACGCGGGTGTGGGGATGGTGGAGTCCTCGGACACGGTCATGACCTTTTTCTCGACGTAGCCGACCCGCGAGTACGCGCAGACCGGACAGCAACGTCATCAGTCTAGGGGGAGGAGGTCGTCCGCGCGCCCGCAGCGGCCCGGCGTTCCTCGGGTCGGACGGCCCGTGCGCGCGCCCGATAGGCTGGGGCACGTGTTGACCGTCTCTTTCCCCGCAGCCGCGATGGGTACGAACTGCTACGTCTTCGCCCGTGAACGCGGCAGCGAGTGCGTCGTCGTCGACCCGGGAATCGGCGTCACCGACCAGCTGTTCGAGGTCCTCGGCGAACTCGATCTCAAGCCCACGGCGGTGCTGCTGACGCACGGCCATCTCGACCACACCTTCTCCGTGACGCCGGTGTGCGGTGGGCGGATCGCCGCGCACATCCACGCCGACGATCGCTACCGCCTCGTCAACCCCTATGACCAGCTCGGCCCGCAGCTGCGCGGCATGCTCGAGCAGTCGTTCGGCAAGAGCGCGACGTGGCGCGAGCCCGAGAAGGTCGTCTCCATCCACGAGGGCGAACCCCTCGAACTCGCGGGGCTGACGTTCGGCGTCACCCACGCGCCGGGGCACACCGAGGGCTCCGTCATGTTCACCGTCGACGAGGTGCCCGACGGGCTCGACGACGCCGTCGCCGCGACGGTGAACCAGAGCGTCATCACCGGGGACGTCCTGTTCGCCGGCTCGATCGGACGCACCGACCTCGAGGGCGGCAGCGACGCGGCGATGCAGCAGAGCCTGCGCACGAAGGTGCTACCGCTGCCTGATTCGTCCCTCATCCTTCCCGGGCACGGCCCGGCCAGCACGATGGCGCGCGAGCGCGTGAGCAACCCGTACCTGCAAGCACTCCAAGGATCTGGCGCATGAGCAAACCGACCCCCATCTCCGGCTTCCTCGAATGGCTGCCGGCGCAGCGTTACACCGAGCAGCTGGTGCTCGACATCATCCGTGAGGTGTTCGAGTTGCACGGTTTCGAGCCGATCAACACGCGCGCGGTCGAGCCCGTCGAGCGCCTCACGGGCAAGGGCGGTGACGCGGACAAGGAGATCTACGCCGTCAGCCGCCTCGCTGCGGACGAGGCCGACAAGGCCGAGCCGGGCCTCGGCCTGCACTTCGACCTCACCGTGCCGTTCAGCCGCTACGTCATCGAGAACGCGGGCAAGCTGACGTTCCCGTTCCGCCGATACCAGATCCAGCCGGTCTGGCGCGGCGAGCGCCCGCAGGCGGGGCGTTACCGCGAGTTCGTCCAGGCCGACATCGACATCGTCGACGTGGGGGAGCTGCCGTTCCACTACGAGGTCGAGCTGCCGCTCGTCATCGCGGACGTGTTCAAGCGGCTGCCGATCGGTGAGTTCCGCATCCAGGTCAACAACCGCAAGATCCCCGAGGGCTTCTACCGCGGGCTCGGCATCGACGACATCGTCGGCACGCTGCGCATCGTCGACAAGCTCGACAAGATCGGCCCGGCCAAGGTCAGGGAGCTGCTCGTCGCCGAAGGCGTCGAAGACGCCGCCGCCGACAAGATCCTCGCCCTCGCGGCGATCTCGACGCCCGATACGTCCTTCGTCGAGCAGGTGCGCGCACTGGGCGTCGAACACCCGACGCTGGAGGAGGGCCTCGAGCAGCTACGCGTCGTGGTCGAGACGGCCGCCGAGCACGCACCCGGCCTGCTCGTCGCGGAGCTGAAGATCGCACGCGGCCTCGACTACTACACCGGCACGGTCTACGAGACGCAGCTCGTCGGCGAGGAGGGCTACGGCTCGATCTGCTCCGGCGGGCGCTACGACTCGCTCGCGAGTGACGGCAAGAGGACCTACCCTGGCGTCGGCCTGTCGATCGGTGTCTCGCGCCTGCTCGCGAAGCTCATCGGTGACGGCGGCCTGCGCACGAGCCGTCCGACGCCGACGGCCGTGCTCGTCGCCGTCAACGACGAGACCTCACGCGCCGAGTCGATGCGGATCGCGGCGGCACTGCGTGAGCGCGGCATCCCGACGCTCGTGTCGCCGAAGGCCGCCAAGTTCGGCAAGCAGATCCAGTTCGCCGACCGTCGCGGCATCCCGTACGTCTGGTTCCCGGGCGCGGGGGAGACCGGCGACCAGATCAAGGACATCCGCAGCGGTGAGCAGTTCGATGCGGACGCGACGAGCTGGGTGCTCCCCGCGGCCGACGAGCAGGTGCGACTCGAGGTCGCCGAGGCGTCACCGGCGTCGTGAGCGCCCTGGAGCCCTCGCTCGAACTGACGCAGGTGATGACGCAGTGGCTGCATCACCTGCGCGTCGAGCGGGGCCTCTCGCCGCACACGCTCGCGGCATATCGACGTGACGTCACGCGTTACCTCGGCTACCTCGCCGCCTCCGGCGTCACCTCGCTCGACGGGGTCGAGGAGGCGCGCGTCGAGGCGTTCCTGCGATCGCTGCGTGAGGGCGGCCAGGGCCATCCGCCGCTGGCGGCCAGTTCCGCGGCACGCGCGCTCGTCGCCGTCCGCCGCCTCCATGCGTTCGTTTCGCTTGAGACGGACGCGCCCGACGCGGCGACGGACGTCGCGCCGCCGAGGTTGCCCCGCAAACTCCCGAAGGCTATCCCTCTAGCTGACGTCGAACGTTTGCTCGCGGCTGCCGGCGATGGCGAGGACGCTGGTTCGCTCCGGGATCGTGCGCTGCTCGAGGTGCTCTACGGGGTCGGTGCGCGCGTGAGTGAGGTCGTCGGGCTCGACGTCGACGACGTCGACCTGATGTCGCGTTCGCTGCGACTGTTCGGCAAGGGCAGCAAGGAGCGCATCGTCCCGCTCGGGCGCTACGCCGCCGACGCGCTCGGCTCCTACTTGACGCGTGAGCGGCCTGCTCTTGCGGCGAAGGGCAAGGCCGGGGCTGCCGTGTTCCTCAATCAGCGCGGCGGCAGGTTGAGCCGGCAGAGCGTGTTCGGGCTCGTGCGTCGCGCGGCCGAGGTGGCCGGGCTCGACGGCGAGATCTCGCCGCACACGCTGCGGCATTCCTATGCGACGCACCTGCTCGAAGGCGGCGCCGACGTGCGCGTCGTGCAAGAGCTTCTCGGCCATGCCTCGGTGACGACGACGCAGATCTACACGATGGTGTCGGTGCAGCAGTTGCGCGAGACGTTCGCGGCGGCGCATCCGCGCGCCCGCTGACGGTCGACGGGCGACGGTTTGGGCGTTGCCGCACCCGGGGCGCTAATCTGGTGCTGATTGGCGTGATGCCAAACGCTCAACTATCAGTGGAGGCTTTCGAGTGACTTCCGAGAGTTCACAGAAGTCGACGAACTCTAACGTTCGACTTGACCGTTTGCCGGGAATCGACGCGACGGGCCAGTGGGGTCCAACCGGTCGACCCCTGCCCGGCTTCCCGACGCCTCGACCTCTCGAGTCGCACGGCCCCGCGCGCATCATCTCGATGTGCAACCAGAAGGGCGGCGTCGGCAAGACGACGTCGACGATCAACCTGGGCGCCGCCCTGGCCGAATACGGCCGCCGCGTCCTGCTCGTCGACTTCGACCCGCAGGGAGCCTTGTCCGTCGGCCTCGGCGTGCGCTCGCAGGATCTCGACGTGACGATCTACAACCTGCTCGTCGAGCGCGGCCACGACGCGCACGACGTCATCCAGACGACGCGGGTGCACAACCTCGATGTGCTGCCCGCCAACATCGACCTGTCGGCCGCGGAGGTGCAGCTCGTCGGTGAGGTCGCCCGCGAGATGGTGCTCGCGCGCGTCCTGCGCAGCGTCGCAGACGAGTACGACGTCATCCTCATCGACTGCCAGCCGTCGCTCGGTCTGCTGACCGTCAACGCGCTGACGGCGTCGCACGGCGTCGTCATCCCGCTCGAGGCCGAATTCTTCGCGATGCGCGGCGTAGCGCTGCTCGTCGAGACGATCGAGAAGGTGCAGGATCGGCTCAACCCGCGCCTGGAGATCGACGGCATCCTCGCGACGATGTACGACGGGCGCACCCTGCACAGCCGCGACGTCGTCCGCTCCGTCGTCGACCACTTCGGCGACAAGGTGTTCCACACCGTCATCTCGCGGACCGTCAAGTTCCCCGACGCGACGCTTGCGGCCGAGCCGATCACGCAGTACGCCTCCGGGCACGGTGCCGCGGAGTCGTACCGCCAGCTCGCGCGCGAGCTCATCTCGCGCGGCGGGGCTCCCTGAGCCGCACGCCGATGACGGCGACCGAGGCCGAGCCCGTCGGCGACGCGCCCGCATCGGCAGTGGCGGTCACGACCTCTGGGCCGACGGCAGCGTCGACGGCGAGCGCACCCGGCGGCGTCCTGACGCGGCGTGCGGCGGCGACGCCGTTCCACGTCCACCTGGGCGAGGTGTTCGACGGACCGTTCGACCTGCTGCTGGGCCTCATCGCGAAGCATCGTCTCGACGTCACGCAGATCTCGTTGTCGCAGGTGACGGACGAGTTCATCGCGCACATCAGGGCGGCCCGCGAGGCGAGTGACGAGTGGGATCTGTCGCAGGCGACCGAGTTCCTTCTCATCGCCGCGACGCTGCTCGACATCAAGGCAGCGCGGCTGTTGCCGAACCTCGGCGGCTCCGACGAGGAGGACTTCGAGCTCATCGAAGCGCGCGACCTGCTGTTCGCCCGGCTGCTGCAGTACCGGGCGTTCAAGGACATGGCGCAGTTCCTCGCCGATCGGATGGAGAGCGACGGGCGTCTCGTCGCACGTCAGGCCGGGTTGGAGGAACGCTTCTCGGGGCTACTGCCTGAGCTCGTCATGACGGTGACGCCCGAGCAGCTCGCGGCCATCGCCGCGCGGGCGCTGACGCCCAAGACGCCGCCGAGCGTCGACGTCGACCACCTGCACGCCGTGCAAGTCAGCGTGCGTGAGCAGGCGCGCATCGTGACGAGCAAGCTGCGACGCGGTGGTGAGCTGACGTTCGCGCAGCTCGTCGCGGACGCGGAGCACAACCTCGTCGTCGTCGGGCGTTTCCTCGCCATCCTCGAACTGTTCAAGGAGGCCGCGATCGCGTTCGAGCAGGCCGAGCACCTGCGGCCGCTCACCGTGCGCTGGGTCGCGGCGCCCGATGCGCGCATCCTCGTCTCCGACGAGTACGACGCCGAGCCGGGCTCAGGCGGCGAGGGCGCGAGCGATGACGCTGCGTCCTGAGACAATGACACGAGCGACCTCACACTTCGCCGCGCTGCGACGACTCACGGGTGAGGACACGAGACGAACGACCCGTGCCGACGACGGCCCGGAGCAGAAGGAGGTGAACGCATGACGACGCACGATACGACTGCGCAACCACCGGCGCGGGGCGCCCGCGAGCCGGTCGTCGTGCACCACCTGCCCGGCGGCTTGCGATCGACGCTCGAGGCGGTGCTCATGGTCGTCGACGAGCCCGTCTCGGTGGCCGATCTCGCCGCGGCCTTCGGCGTCGGCGAGAGCGAGGTGCGCGCCAACCTCGAGGGCCTCGAGGTGGAATACCGCGCCCAGCAGCGGGGGTTCACCCTGCGCGAGGTCGACGGCACGTGGCGCATGTACTCGCGGCCGGCCTACGCGGATGCCGTCGAGACGTTCCTGCGGGGCGGGCAGCAGGCCAAGCTGACGCAGGCGGCACTCGAGACGCTCGCCGTCATCGCCTACCGGCAGCCGATCTCGCGTTCGCGCGTCGGCGCCATCCGCGGCGTCAACGTCGACGGCGTGACCCGCACCCTGCTCACGCGTGGGCTCGTCACGGAGGTCGGCGACGACCCCGAGACGGGCGCGACGCTCTACGGCACCACCCCAACCTTTCTCGAGCGGCTCGGGCTCGGCTCGCTGGACGAGCTTCCCCCGCTGGCGCCGTACCTGCCGGACGCCGCCATCATCGACGAACTAGTGGAACAAGGACACGGATGAACTCCAGGAAACCCCGTCAGGGTCAGCGCGACAACCGAAGCAGCCGCGTCAACCGCGGCTCCGGCGGCGGCGTCAGCCGTTACGAGGCCGACGTCCTCGGCATCGGCACGACGAAGAGCGGCCAGCCGGTCGCCCCGCCACGCGAGCGCGCACCGAAGGCCGCGACGCGCGACGTGCACGTCGAGGAGGGCACGCGCCTGCAGAAGGTGCTCGCGCAGGCCGGCGTCGGTTCGCGACGCCACTGCGAGAACCTCATCGCCGAGGGTCGAGTCGAGGTGGACGGCCAGGTCGTCACCGAACTGGGCACGCGCATCGACCCCGAGAGCGCCGTCATCCACGTCGACGGCGACCGCATCCAGCTCGACGACACGCTCGTCTACCTCGCCTTCAACAAGCCCACGGGTGTCGTGTCGACGATGCAGGACGAAGAGGGTCGCCCGTGCGTCGGTGAGTACCTTGAGGGGCGCACCGAGCGCCTGTTCCACGTCGGCCGACTCGACTACGACACCGAGGGTCTGCTGCTGCTGACGAATGACGGCAACCTCGCCAACCGCCTGCAGCACCCGCGCTACGGCGTCGAGAAGGTCTACCTCGCGACGATCCCCGGCCCGGTGCCGCGCGACCTCGGCAAGCGGATGCGCGAGGGCATCGAGCTCGAGGACGGCCCGGCCGCCGTCGACTCGTTCAAGGTCGTCGACTCTCAGCCGGGCATGGCCCTGGTCGAGATCGTGCTGCACGAGGGCCGCAACCGCATCGTGCGTCGCATGTTCGAGGAGGTCGGTCACCCCGTAATCGCGCTCGCGCGCCCGCAGGTCGGGCCCGTGAAGGTCGGCGATCTGCGCCCCGGCAAGATGCGGCCGCTCAACAAGCGCGAGGTCGCCGACCTGTACAAGGCTGCCGGTCTGTGAAACTGCCGCAGCGCGTCCGCGTCGTCGGCACCGGCCTGCTCGGCACGTCGCTGGCGCTCGCGCTGCAGGCGCGAGGCGTCGACGTCACCCTCGCCGACACCTCGCCGACGGCGGCGGCGCTCGCCTCCGACATGGGCGCCGGCCGCGTCGCGCACGCCCAGGACGAGGCGCCCGACCTCGTCGTCGTCGCCGCGCCGCCTGACGTGGTCGTCGACGTCGTCGCCGCGGAGCTCACGGCGTGGCCGGACGCCACCGTGACGGATGTGACGAGCGTGAAGAACGTCGTCGTCGAAGGGGTGGCACGACGCTGCGGCGCCGAGCGGCGCCGCTTCGTGCCGGGGCATCCGATGGCCGGTCGTGAGCGCAGCGGCGCGGTCGCGGCGCGCTCCGACCTGTTCGAGGGGCGCACCTGGGTCATCTGCCCTGACGGCGCGGACGACGCCCGCGTCGCCGACGTGACAGCCGTCGCGCAGGTCTGCGGGGCACACGTCGTCACGATGAGCCCTGCCGCGCACGACGAGGCCGTCGCCGCCGTCTCGCACGTGCCGCAGGTCGCCGCGAGCCTCGTCGCCGCGCAGCTGCGTGAGCTGCCCGACGACGCCGTCGCTCTCAGCGGACAGGGTGTCCGCGACGTCACGCGCATCGCGGCGAGCGACCCGATGCTGTGGACGCAGATCCTCGCCGGCAACGCGGCCGCAGTGCGGCCGTTGCTCGAAGGGGTCCGCGCCTCGCTCGACGATGTCATCCACGCCCTGTCGGTCATCACGTCCGGGGGCGACGCATCGGGCGGTACGCGTGGCCAGGCCGATGCGGCGGTCGTAAGCAGCACGTCGGTTGCCGTCACTGCACCGGCCACCCCCGTAACACAGGATGCCGTCGGTATCCGCGATGCGGTTGCCACCCCCGGCCCCCGGGCCGTGCTCGCGCAGACGATCGCTGGTGGCCAGGAGGGTCGTGCGCGCATCCCGGGCAAGCACGGCGCGCCGGCGCAGGCGTACGCGAGCGTCGCCGTCGTCATCCCCGACGAGCCGGGTGCGCTCGGTCGCGTGTTCACGGACGTGGGGGAGACCGGCATCAGCGTCGAGGACATGCGCCTCGAGCACGACGACGCCGTCGCCGCCGGTCTGCTCGAGCTCAGCGTCGTGCCGCTGCGCGCTCAGACCCTCGTCAGCGCGCTCAGCGCGCGGGGGTGGGCCGCCCACCTCGTCGAGACCGCCTAGAATCTGCGTTCATGACGAGCGTGGCGAACGGCATCCGGGTAGCGATCGACGGGCCCTCGGGTTCGGGCAAGTCGAGTGTGAGCAAGAAGGTGGCGGCGCACCTCGGCATCGGCTACCTCGACACGGGCGCGATGTATCGTGCGCTCACCTGGTATTGCCTCGATCGGGGCATCGACCTCGACGACCAGGGCGCCGTCGCGGACGCCGTCACCGCGATGCCGCTCGAGATGGGCACCGACCCGAGCGCGCCGTCGATCAGCATGGGGGGTACGCGCATCGACACGGACATCCGCACGACGCGCATCGCCGAGGTCGTCTCGAAGGTCGCGACCAACCTGCAGGTGCGCCCCAAGCTGCAGCAGCGTCAGCGTGAGCTGATGGCGCAGATCGCCGCGGACCGGGGTGGCGTCGTCGCCGAGGGGCGCGACATCACGACGGTCGTCGCGCCCGACGCGGACGTGCGCATCCTCATGGTCGCGAGCGAGGCCGCACGGCTCGCGCGCCGCTCGAAGGAGCTGCACGGCGGCGCGGACGATGCCGCCATCGCGGCGACGCGGACGCAGATCGTCGACCGCGACAAGGCCGACTCGACCGTCTCGTCGTTCATGAGCGCTGCGGACGGGGTCGTCACGCTCGACACCAGCGACCTGACGTTCCAGCAGTCTGTCGAGGCGGTGCTGACGCTCGTCGAACGGGCGCGCGGCTGATGTTCCCGCGTCGTGACGTCGAGGATGCCGCGTCGCGTGATTCGACGCCGCGCGATCCGTCCGCGTGCGAGGGGCTCATGCGCCGATTGCGTCCCGCCGTCGAGGGCCTGTTCGGTGCGCTGTACCGCCTCGAGGTGACCGGGCGCGAGAACGTGCCGGTTGACGGCCCCGTCGTCGTGGTCGCGAATCATATCGGCGTCATCGACGGCCCGCTGGCCGCGTCGCTCGTGCCGCGCCCGGCGCACTTCCTCGTCAAGCGTGCGTACTTCGTCGGCCCGCTCGGGACGCTGCTGACGCGGCTCGGGCAGATCCCCGTCACGCAGCGCAGCGCCGACCGGGAGGCGATGACGGCGGCGCGCGGCGTCCTGGCGGCGGGTGGTGTCGTCGGCGTGTTCCCCGAGGGCACGCGCGGTGACGGGTCGGTGCAGGCGGTGCACCAGGGCGCCGCGTTCCTCGCGCTCGGTGCGGATGCTCAGATCGTGCCGGTGCGTCTCGTCGGCACGGCCGGGCGCACGCGGGGACGCTGGCCGCGGCTGCGCAGTCGTCTGCAGGTGACGTTCGGGCCGGCGTTCCGCCTCGGTGACGCAGAGGCGGTGGCGGGCGCGACAGGTCGCGCTCGGCTGGCGGCCGCGACGGAGGAACTGCGTGCCCGCCTCGCCGACCACGTGGCGGGTTGAGCCGGATCGTCTCCCCGGGCGCTCGTCGCGAGGGCGTGGCTGGCCGCGAGCGCTCGACTCTGAAAAATCGTGCCCATGCGCGAGAATGGTCTTGTGACGCGCATTCGGGCGCGTCACACGAGACCTCCCCACCCGACGTCACGGCGCGAGCCGCCGCGTCGTCACGTGGCGGGGGAGAGCCTCCGAGCCCGCCGGATCCGGCGGGATACTCCACGATCTGAGGTAATCCGCGTGAGCGACGACCAGTATTTCCCCCACGACGAGCACGACGAGCGAGCCGAGCACGACGACCTGCGCCACGATGCGCCCGCCCCGGACGAGTCGGTCGAGCAGGCGCTGCGCGTCGGGCTCGAGGACTTCGACCTGAGCGACGAGGACCGTGCGCTGCTGTCCGGTGAGGTCGACGAGGACAGCGGCTACGGCGAGGCCGACCTGCGGCCCGTCGTCGCAGTCGTCGGTCGTCCCAACGTCGGCAAGTCGACGCTCGTCAACCGCATCCTGGGGCGCCGTGAGGCCGTCGTCGAGGACGTGCCGGGTGTGACGCGTGACCGCGTCGCGTACGACGCCGAGTGGGTCGGACGCCGGTTCACCCTCGTCGACACCGGCGGGTGGGAGGTCGACGCGAGCGGCATCCACCTGCGCGTCGCCGAACAGGCCGAGGTCGCGATCGAACTCGCCGACGCCGTGATGTTCGTCGTCGACGCCACGGTCGGCGCCACCGACACCGACGAGGCCGTCGTCAAGCTGCTGCGCCGCTCGAAGAAGCCAGTCGTCCTCATCGCGAACAAGGTGGACGACAACCGTTCGGAGGCCGACGCGGCCATGCTGTGGTCGCTCGGCCTCGGTGAGCCGTACCCCGTCTCGTCGCTGCACGGGCGTGGCACCGGTGACGCGCTCGACGCCGTCATCGACCTGCTGCCCGACAAGACGGCTGTCGCCGGCGCGTACCCGCGTGGCGGCCCGCGTCGCGTGGCGCTGCTCGGGCGTCCGAACGTCGGCAAGTCGTCGCTGCTCAACAAGCTCGCGGGGGAGGAGCGCGTCGTCGTCGACAACGTCGCAGGCACGACGCGTGACCCGGTCGATGAGTACATCGAACTCGGCGGCAAGACCTGGCGTTTCGTTGACACCGCCGGCATCCGACGCCGCGTGCACCAGACGCGCGGCGCCGACTTCTACGCCTCCCTGCGCACGCAGACGGCGTTGGAGAAGGCGGAGGTCGCCGTCGTCCTCATCGACGCGGAGCAGAGCATCGCCGAACAGGACGTGCGCGTCGTGCAGCAGGTCATCGACGCCGGCCGCGCGCTCGTCATCGCGTACAACAAGTGGGACACACTCGACGAGGAGCGCCGCTACTACCTGGAGAAGGAGATCGAGCGCGAGCTCGTCCAGGTGCCGTGGGCGCCGCGCGTCAACCTGTCGGCGAAGACGGGACGTCACACCGACCGTCTCGTTCCCGCCATCGAGGTCGCCCTCGACTCGTGGGACCAGCGCATCCCGACGGGCCGGCTCAACGCCTTCCTCGGCGAGGTCGTCGCGGCGCATCCGCACCCGGTACGCGGCGGAAAGCAGCCGCGAATCCTGTTCGCGACGCAGGCCTCGACGCGCCCGCCGCGCTTCGTCATCTTCGCCAGCGGCTTCATCGAGGCCGGGTACCGCCGCTTCATCGAGCGTCGCCTGCGCGAGGAGTTCGGCTTCGACGGGACGCCGATCGAGATCAGCGTGCGCGTGCGCGAGAAGCGCAAGCAGCGCTGAGCGGGGCCTACCTTCGAGGGGCGGGCGTGCGCTGTCGCGCGCGACGCCTGCCCCAGGATGGCGAGTGACTCACGCGTCGGCGCGTAGTGCGCTGGTAACTCGTGCGTTACCTGCCATGATCGGCGTCCGGCGTCGCACGTCGGGTGAGAATCCCATTCACGGTGAGAGGCAGACGAAGCAGTGTTCGGTTGGAACCACGACTACGAGTACGTCGGCGTCACCCCCGGCATGCGCCCGGCGGACGGCGTGGGCGAGGTGCGCCGCGTCAAGGGTGCGAAGGAGTGGTCGGGTGAGCCGGCCGTGCAGTTCCATCCGCCGCAGGGCGTGAGCGCGGCGATGGCGGGCACCGTCGTCGACGGGTCGGTCGACTCGCAGGACATCGGCGCGATGATGATCGATCTGTCGCTGCGCGGCTGGTTCCGCATCGAGAAGCTGCAGGCCGCTGACGGTTCGGCGCCCGCAGCGCCGCCGGCGCCGACGTCGAGGCGGGGTGCCAAGGCGCCGCAGGGTGACTGGGTGTTCATCCAGAACGAGTTTCCTGGCGGCGACGTCATCACGCAGGTCGAGGCCGACTTCCTCAACGCCCTGTTCCCGCCCGGCGTCCGTTACGTGACGCTGCCGCAGATGAAGGCGCAGTTGCGGGGGCCCTTGCGCGACATCGCCGACGGTATGTACCGCGAGACGATTCATCGGGGCTGGTACGAGCGAGACCCGCGCCGCAAGGGTTTCCTGGGGATGGGGCGCTCGCCGCGCACCGCCGACGGCACTGCGGTGCGCATCCAGACGCTCGGGTTCAAGAAATACATCGCGACGGCCGAGGCCAAGCAGATCAAGTTCGAGGAAGCGGCTGACCTGTTCAACCGTTACCTGCCGTACGCCATGGTCTTCGGTCTTGCCGACCGGTGGGCGGGCGTCATCGGTGAGGTCGCGAAGATGGCGCAGCTCGAGGGCTTCGGCAACATCATGGGCGACATCGCCTCTGACCCGTTCTTCTGGATGTTCTACGGCGACGACCTCGTCTTCCTCGGCGCGGAGGCGATCGGCGGAATGGCCGACCTACTCTCGGGCGCCGACGGGCTGTTCGACCTCGGCGGCCTGACGGACGGTCTCGGCGACGTCTTCGGCTCGATCGGTGACGCCGTCGGCGACATCTTCGACTTCTGACGCCGGTCAGTCATCCAGGGGCGGAGCCTGCCCCGATCTCCGGGCGACCGCCAGACGTCGCGGGGCCCGGCCGATTGGTCGCCCGGGCCCCGCGTGGGGTATGGTTCATCACGCCCTTCGGGGCTTGCGCCGTCAGGTGCAACGGGCTGTAGCGCAGTTTGGTAGCGCACTTGACTGGGGGTCAAGGGGTCGCAGGTTCAAATCCTGTCAGCCCGACATCTGCCCCGGAACTCGCTGATCACAGCAGGTTCCGGGGCTTCGTCATCGGAACCCAGATCGTCGGTGGGGCCGTCGTTCTCCCTGTGGTCACCGTCTGGGATCGGGTCACCGTGTGGGATCGCTCACCCAGGCGTTGAGGTAGCCTCACCGAGAGTTTGGTATCTCACCAGCTCTCTCGACTCACCGTGAGCATCACGGTGTGAACCGCACCTCGGGGGAACCATGAACATCACGCGTGGCCTCGTCTCACTGGCAATCACGTGCGCGCTGCTGGCGGGTGTCGCGCCTACACAGGCGGCCGCAGCTGCGGTGCCGGCCGCCACGACCGCGTCGACGATGACGGTGACGCGCGGCATCACCCTCAATGTCCGAAGTGGTGCCGACACGAGCTACTCCGTCAGGGGCAGCCTCCAGGGTGGAGTACCGTGTCGGGCTTCGATCAAGGCAACGGATGGTTCAAGCTCAACACCGGTGAGTACGCCGGCGGGTACGTCAGCCTGAGTTACCTGTCGCCGGTCCCGGGAACGCCGACCGCTCCCACCGGGCCCACGACTCCCGGCGGCAGTTTCCACGGAACCGTCGTGAAGTCCCTCATCAGGACGCTCGTGCACGCCACCCCGAGCGTGACCACCGGCTACGTCAGGACTCTTGCGCCCGGCGCGCCAGTCAGTGGAACCGTTCGAGGTGGTTGGCTCGAGCTGGACGGGGGAGGTTACGTCTCCATGGCCCTCGTCACGGACAAGACCCTCAGCAATGGTGCGCTCCCGGCCTCGCATCTGTGCGATGTCCCCATTGCGTGGAACAGCCCCGGCAGTTGGGAGCCCGGCTACACACCCGCCACCGTCCGCAAGTTGGACTGCGTCGCGCTCAAGAGCCTCACCGGGCTGGAGAACGCGTACAAGGCACAGTTCGGGCGCTACGCCCGCATCGACCTCGCCTATCGCCCGCTCTCCGAGCAGAACTACTGGTACAAGAAGTTCGGCTATCCGCGCGCAGCGATGCCCGGGACGAGCAACCACGGGCTCGGAGTGGCGGTCGACTTCCGAGAGACCGACGAGGCGGGTGAGGAATTCGGTTGGGGGGGCCAGGGCTACACCTGGCTCAAGACGAACGGTTGGAAGTGGGGCTTTCGCAACACCTTCGTCTACGGACAGTGGGGCGAGTCCTACCACTGGGATTTCGAGGGCATCAACTAGTGTCGCGCGTCATTAA
>NZ_DCNR01000084.1:0-17052 GCF_002322065.1 Dermacoccus sp. UBA1591
TTCGTCACATCATCGATCAAATGTTTTCTGCCGCATCTTCCGGCCAGGCCCTGGGGGCCTGTCTCGGTGCGACACGGGTTCGTTCCTGGTTGTGGTCACGTAAGCTGAGACCATATTCGAGCAGGCTGCGGGGAGGCAGACGAACCCATGGGTGAGATGTTCGCTGGACGCTACGAACTCATCGACCAGATCGGCGAAGGCGGCATGGGGTCCGTCTGGCGCGTCCACGACCACAAGTCGCGCCGCCTCGTCGCAGCGAAACTGTTGCGCCAGTCCGACGCCGGATCGCTGCTGCGCTTCATGCGCGAACAAGGCATGCGCATCGAGCACAATCACGTCGTCACCCCTCTCGGCTGGGCCGGCGAGGACGGCCGCGTCATCTTCACGATGCCCCTCATCGACGGTGGCTCGCTCAGCGAACTCGTCAAGGAGAACGGCGCCCTGCCCTACCCGCTGGTCGCCGAACTCATGCGCCAGATCCTCGACGGACTCGACGCCTGCCACAGCGCCGGCATCGTGCACCGCGACATCAAGCCCGCCAACATCCTGCTCGAAGCCACCGGAATGGGTGTGCCCTCGGCGTGGATCACCGACTTCGGCATCGCCGTCAGCGTCGACGCGCCCCGCCTGACGAGCAACGAGATGGTTCTCGGCACACCGGGCTACATGTCGCCTGAGCAGGCCAAGGGCGACGATCCCGACCCCCGTCAGGATCTGTACTCCGCCGGAATGATGGGCCTGCACATGCTGACCGGCATCAAACCCGGAGCGAGCATCCGTGTCCGCAAGGACGACGTGCCCCCGCGCCCCGAGGGTATCCCCGACTCGCTGTGGAACCTGCTCGTCGCCCTCGCCAATCCCGTCGCCGACCGGCGGCCCGCCAACGCGCGCGACGCCCTCAGCTGGCTCATGCTCCCGGAGAACGCCTGGCAGGAATGGGCGGCCCGCCCGATCCCCGACCGCCTGCCCGAGATGACGACGTCAGGGGAGTTCGTCCGCCTCGAGGCAGGTGCGGCCGCCCGCGCCCTCGACGGCTTCACGGACTCCTCCGCGGCGCCCGCCACGGTCATCGACGGCGCAGCGGTGCGCCGTCGCCCCACCGTCAAGGCGTGGATCGCGGCTCCGGCCGCTCTGGCGGCGGCCATCGCGGCAGCGTTCGCGCTCTGGCAGCCGTGGGGCGCGGGCGACGGCGCGTACGACCCGCAGCTCGCCAACACCGGCGGCGTCTGCGCCTACGCCGACGCCGGCACGACCGCCCAGACGACGAGCGGCAAGACCCTCACCTGCACCGAGAAGGACGGCTCGTACTCCTGGCAGGGCTGACGCCGGCCGGCAGGACGCGGGCAGCCAAGACGTCGGCCTGCAGCGACAGGCGACGGCTCGAGTGCGTCTGACGGCGTCCGACGAGCGTCAGTGCTTCTCGCGGCGTCGCAGCACGTACCCGAGCCCGACGACCGCGCCGATGCCGAGGACGAGTGCGCCGCCCCACAGCAGCGGGTTAGCCGACGACTTGCCGACGCCGCTGACGTTTCCCGGCTCGGGCTGCTGCACCGCCATCGACGGGCCCGCGTTCGGCGTCCCCGTGACGCGCACGGACAGGACGCTGTCGAACTCCGAGGAATCCTGCAGCTTCGGCTTCGGCGTCGACGACGACGGCGTCACGTCGAGCACCACGTAATACCAGCCCGGGTCGCTGTGCCACTGCAGTGCGTCCGAGCCGCTCGAGTCGACGTTCGCGTTGCCGTAGTCGATCGGAGCGGTGTAGACGCCAAGATCCTTCGAGCCCGAATCCGACGACGACTCGAACAGGTAACCCGACGACGTCCCGGCGCCCGACAGCGTCGCGGAGACGAGGGAGGGGTTGAACATCTGCATCGACAGGTTGAGATCCTGCGACGGGTTGTACGTCGTGCCGTTCTTCGGCGCCTGCCAGCCGAACGACATGCGCTGACCCCACGACAGATGCACGCGGAAGAACATGCGCCGGCCGATGGGCGTCTTCACCGTGTACCCGCCGGGACGCAGGATCGTGGCGCTGGCGAAACCGTCACCGGCCGTCGCCGTCGTGGACGCCTCGAGCGCCTGCGTCGTCATGTCGGGCACCTCGCCCGCAGGCACCTTGACGGTGCCGTTGACGCGGGGCGTGCGCTTCACGGCGATCTGCACGGGCATGGGCGTGGCGTTGTCGCCGTCGATGGTGCGCTTGATCTCGAGCCGATACGACGTCGCGGCCAGGCAGGCGTCAGCGCCCGAACCGAGCGATGACGACGTGCGCGCCGTCTTGGCCTCGTCGACGTCGACGTGCGTCGCGAGCAACCCGGGCGTGCCGCTGCTCGTCAGCGAATCCGAGTCGGAACCGCATGTCGTGGCGCCGTCCGCCGTCGTCAGCGTGAGCTGCAGGCCCTGCGAGCCGGAGTCGACGGACCACGCGTTGCCCTTCCAGCTCGCCGAGCCGTTGATGCTGACGCTGAGGCGCTCGCCCTCGCCGCGCTTGACCTCGACGTACCGTGACGTCGCGTCGACGGGCAGCGTCGAGGAGTACAGCCCCGGCGCCAGCGGCGTGCCCTGGCCGGAGGCGAGGGACAACTCGACCGCGTGGTCGCCGGGAACGAATGTGTTCGTCGCGGCGTCCTCGCCGTACGCCGGTGCTGCCGCGAAGGCGGCCGCGCACGTCAGTGCCGTCAGCGATGCCGCGACGCGCGAGTTGCCCATCGTGTTCCTCCCCATGAGTTCGTGCGCTGACAGTGTCTCAGGTGATCAGGCGCACGGGGGCCGTAAGTGGCCTTTCGATGCGTCGCCCTGTGCCGGACGCGGTGCGGCCAGCTCTCGCCGTCAGGGGTTGACGACAGGGCGACGGATCAGAGTTTCCCCACGCGCCCGTGCGGTGGCCCCTGCTGACCGAGCCAGGTCAGGCTGCCATGTTCCACAGCTCGTGCCAGGCGACGCCGATCTCGGCGAGCATCTCGCGCAGCAGCGGCAGACCGAGGCCGACGACGGTGTGCGGGTCGCCCTCGATGCGTTCGACGTAGGCGCCCGCGAGGCCGTCGATCGTGAACGCGCCCGCCACCCACAGCGGTTCGCCGGTGGCGACGTAGGCGTCGATCTCCGCGTCGTCGAGGTCGGCGAAGTGGACGATCGTCGACGAGACGGCACCGAACGTCGCGCCGGTGCCCTCGACGCGGTCGTCGACGATCCAGTGACCGGTGTGCAGGGTGCCGCTGCGCCCCCGCATCGCCTGCCAGCGCGCGCAGGCGTCGGCGGTGTCCGCGGGCTTGCCGAGGATCGCACCGTCGAACTCGAGCACCGAGTCGCACCCCAGGATGATGCCGCCGTCCTCGATGAACGCGTCGGGCGTCTCGGCCGGAACCTCGTCCTGCGCGAGGACCGACGCGACGGCCTCACACTTCGCGTTCGCGAGCAGGAGCGCCACGTCCTCGGCGGCGAGTTCGCCCGGCCCGTCGTGCTGCGCGCGGGCGGCGACGACGACAGCGTCCTCGTCGACGTCGGAGACGAGGACGAACGGTTCGATGCCGGCGCTGCGCAGGGTCGCGAGGCGGGCGGGGGACTTCGAGGCGAGCACGAGGACGGTCATGGGCTCAAGAATATCGGCGCGCCGAGGCGGGCCGGACGCCCGTCAGCCCGGCAGGTTGTCGACGAAGCACCAGCGCCATTCCTCACCCGCCTCGAACGAGCGCATGACGGGGTGACCGGTCGCGCGGAAGTGCTTCGTCGCGTGTTGACCGGCGGAGGAGTCGCAGCAGCCGACGTACCCGCACTCGGTGCACATGCGCAGGTGCAGCCACGTCCGACCCTCTTCCAGGCAGCCCTGGCAGCCGTCGTGCGACTGGGGTGAGGCGTAGTCGTGCGCGGCCTTCTCCAGGTGTTCGCAGCCGCCCTGACGAACCTCCGGCGTGAGCAGCGGGCCTGCATCGCGCAGCCCGGCGTTGCGCTCCTCGGCGGTGACGATCATCGACTCCTCGATGTCGAGCTGCATCATGATGCTGTCGATGACCTCGTGGTCGACGCGGCCCTCGTTACGCATCTCGAGTGCCTTGTCGCGTTCGGCGTTGATCATCTTCTGACGCAGGATGCGGTACTGCTGCGTCGGGCCCATCGTGTCGTTGTTGCCGAGCAGTTCCCACTGCAGGTTCGCGCGGCGCATGTCCTGCTTCTGCAGCGACTTGATGATTGCCTCGGGGGTGTCCGCCAGTTCCGGGTCGTCGGCGAGGGCCTTGCGCATCGCCGCCTCACCGGCATCGACGGAGGCCTGCATGACCTGGGCGCGCGCGAGGGCGTCCTCACGCGGGTCGGGCGCGCGTAGCTTCATGAGGTTGGCGACGCGGCCGAGGGTGAAGCCCTGGATGACGAGCGTGCCGATCGTCACGACGAGCGCGATGAAGACGAGCGACTCGCGGTGCGGCGTCTCGGGCGGCAGCAGGAACGCGGCGGCGAGCGTCACCACTCCGCGCATGCCCGCCCAGCCTGCGACGGCGCCCTCGCGCAGGCTGAGGGGGCGCGAATCCCAGCGCGAGACCTTGCCGAGCCAAGCCGCCGCGATGATGAACATCGGCCGCACGAGCATGACGGTGACGAGGACGGCGACCGCGTACAGGCTGGTGCGTTGGAGGCCGAGGTCCGATGTTTGGACCTGGTCGATGATCATCGACACCTGCAGGCCGATGAGCAGGAACACCATGTTCTCGAGCAGGAACTGGATCGAGTTCCAGTTCATCCGCGATGCGACCCGCGCCTGCGCCGTGTTGTAGTACGGCGCCTTGAAGCCGAGCAGCACGCCGGTGACGACGACGGCGATGACACCAGATGCCTTGATCGCCTCCGCCGGGAGGTAGGCGACCCACGGCGTGATGATGCTGATCGCGACGCTCGTCACGGCGTCGCGGATGTGCTTCTGCACGAACTCCACGACGTAGAACGCGATGACACCGATGACGATGCCGCCGAGCGCCGCGATGACGAAGGCGAGGCCGGCCCTGCTCGCCGAGAACGACCCCGTCAGCGCGCTCACGGCGGTGCCGACGGTGACGAGGGCCGTCGCGTCGTTGAAGAGCGACTCGCCCTCGAGGACGGCGACGAGACGTCGCGGCAACCCGATGCGGCGGGCGACGGCGGTCGCGGCGACGGCGTCCGGGGGAGCGACGACACCGCCGAGCGCCATCGCGGCGGCGAACCCGACGGGCATGAGCCACCACGAGACGAGCCCGACGGCGAACGCCGTCACGAGGACGAGCAGGATCGACAGCTGGACGATCTGGAACACGTCGCGCTTGAGATCGATGATCGAGGTGCGGATCGCCGTCGCGTACAGCAGTGGCGGCAGGAACCCGAGCAGGATCACTTCGGAGTCGACGTGGACCTCGGGGACCTGCGGCAGGTACGACGCCACCGCGCCGATGGCGACGAGCAGCAGCGGCGCCGACAGGCCGACGCGGCGCGCGAGGACGGAGACACTGATCGTCGTCGCGACGAGCAGGAAGATGGGAAGAGCGATGTGCACGTCGACATTGTCGCGGATGGCGAGCGGATCCGCAGAATACGTCCGGCCGTCATGCGGGGCTCAGAGGATGAGGTGACTCAGGGCAGCATCCACGACAGGGCGTGCGCCTGCAGGTAGACGAGCGTGCACAGCACGAGCAGCATGCCGAGCGACCACAGCACGACGGCGCGGAAGATCTTCGACTCCTTGCCCTGCAGGCCGACGGCTGTCGCCGCGATGGCCAGCGACTGTGGCGAGATCATCTTGCCGACGACTCCACCGGAGGTGTTGGCCGCCGTCATGAGGTGCGGGTCGAGCCCGGCCTTCTCCGCGGCCGTCTGCTGCAGCGTCGAGAACAGGGCGTTCGCCGAGGTGTCCGAGCCGGTGACGGCGGTGCCGACCCAGCCGAGCACGGGCGACAGGAACGCGAACCACGCGCCCAGCCCGGCGACGAACGTGCCGATCGCGATGGTCTGGCCGGAGAAGTTCATGACGTAGGCGAGCGCGAGCACCGACGCGATCGTCAGCGCCGAGAAGCGCATCGTGTAGAAGCAACGCCCGATCTCCTTGAACGCCTCACCCAGCGTGAGCGGGAAGCGGCCGCCGCCGTCACGCAGGGAGTAGACGATCGCGACCATGAGCCCGGTGAGGAACAGCAGCGTGCCCGGGCTCGACAGCCACTGCAGCGTGTAGACGGTCGAGGAGATCGACTTGCCCTTGGCGTTGACGAGCTCGCCGTTGAGGCCCGGCCAGGGAATCTTGACGTCGGTGGCGCTGAGCTTCGCAGGGATGTCGACGCCCAGCTTCCACAGCTTCGCGATGCCGAACACGACGACGACGAGCAGATAGGGCAGCACGGCCATCCAGATGCGGGAGGCGCTGAGCGCCTCGGCGGGAACGGGCGCTTCGATGTCGAGGCTGCGACGCACGTCGTCGGCGCCCTTGGGCTTCCAGAAGCGCAGCAGGACGATGGCGGCCGCGAGCCCGACGAGCGAGGCGACGACGTCCGTCAACTCGTACGAGAAGTACGTCGAACACCACCACTGCGCGATCGCGAACGCGCCACCGGTGACGAGCGCAGCGGGCCACGCCTGGACGAGCCCGCGCTTGCCGTCGATGATCATCATGAGGAAGAAGGGAACGGCTATCGCGAAGAACGGTGCCTGGTGGCCGACGACGGCACCGATGTGCGCGGGGTCGAGGCCCGTCAGGTTCCCGGCGGTCGTGATCGGGATGGCGACGGCGCCGAACGCCACCGGCGCCGTGTTCGCGATGAGGCACACGACGGCCGTCTTGAGCGGCTTGAGCCCGAGGGCGAGCACCATCGTCGCCGTGATGGCGACCGGCGCGCCGAACCCGGCGAGGGCCTCGAGAAGGCCGCCGAAGCAGAACGCGATGAGCATGGCCTGGATGCGAATGTCGCCGCCGCCGATCGCGTCGAAGATCGAGCGCAGGTCGTTGAAGCGGCCCGAGATGACGGTGACCCGGTAGAACCACAGCGCCATGACGACGATCCACACGATCGGCACGAGACCGTAGACGGCGCCCTGTGTCGCCGACAGCAGGGCGAGGTGTGTCGGCATGCCGAACGCGACGACGGCGATGACGAGCGAGACGACGAGGCTCGCGAGGCCTGCGACGTAGGCGCTGGCCTTGGCGATCAACAGCATCGCGAAGAACGTGAGGAGGGGCAACGAGCCCACGAGAGCGGACAGCGCCAGGCTGTCGCCGACGGCGTCGGGGGTCGCGGTGTAGGTGATCACGCGGACTCCTTGCGGGGGTGGGGAGGCTGGCTCAGCTTTGGTCGGACCATTATTGGTCAGACCAAACTGTACATGATGCAGGTCACATCGACGTGATGCAGCTCTCGTTGCGTCTCGGACGGGGAGGGTTGTGGCGCGGCCGGCGCGAGCATGACGAAGCCCGGCATCAGTGAGGACCGATGCCGGGCTCGACCGGGCGGCGAGTGGGTGAGCGACAGACTGCGTGCGGCGTCAGCCCCCGATGATGCGCGGCGCGCCGCGGTAGGCGCGCACGTGGTTCCACGCCGCGATCTGCGCGTACGCCTTGTGCTTCGGGTTGCGCTCCCCGTCGTACTTGAGCGGGTCGGCCCAGCGTCCGCGCTTGACGAGCGCCGCGGCGGCGTCGCGCTCTGCGCCCTTCGGCAGCAGACGCGCGATGGTCTGCGGCGGCAGGACGGTGTAGACGAGGTCGTCGGACGGCGCCGGCGCGGTGACGGGGGAGTTCTCGACGAGGTCGCTGACGAGCTGCTCGGCGACGTTCGCCCCCGAACCGGTGGCGTAGTAGCAGTTGCGTCCGTAGCGCGGGTTGACCTCGAAGAACTTGACGGAACCGTCACGCGGGTCGCGGATGGCGTCGAGGTTGGCGAAGCCGTGATAGTCGGCCGTCTCGAGGATGCGGCGCGAGGCTTCGACGACGTCGGGCATGTCCTGCACGACCTGGACGTCGGGGATGCCGAGGTAGGCCGGGCGCGGATCCTGCAGGAGCACCCGCGACGTGCGCGCCAGCGTGATCTCGCCGTTCTTCGCGCGGTACATCGTGACCGACAGGATCTCGTCGCCGGGGATGAGATCCTGCGCGAGCATCTCGCCGGTGAAACCCGCGTCGACGAGGCGGGTGATGAGCGCGTCGAGCTCGTCGCGCGAGTCGACCTCGTACAGCTTCTTCTTGCCCGGCATCGACAAGGCGTTGTGCAGTGCCGAATCGGCGGGCTTGACGATGATCGGGTAGGGGAACGTGACGTCGTCGGCGCTCGGGCGCCCGGTGGCGAAGTCGAGGACGACGGTGCCCGGCGTCGCGACGCCCGCCTCGGCGCAGACGGCGTTGAAGTGGTTCTTGTCGGAGATGCGCTCGAGCATCGCGGGGCTCTCGTGTGGCACGACGACGTTGGTGCCGAGCGTGTCGCGCTTCGCCGACAACGACTGCACGTAGCCGTCGTTGTTCGTCAGCGGAATGATCGTCAGATCGAGGTTCTCAGCGGCAATACGGCGGATCTCGGTGAGGACGAGGTCGTGGTCGTTGATCGCGGCGAACCCGAGTTCTCGCGTGTCGTGGAACAGCGTTGAGTCGGCCGTCGCGCCCGTCGTGAACGGGACGACGAGGACGCTCGTCAGGCCGTAACGCTCGTGGAACGCGCGCGCCAGGGCGTAGCCCGAGAGGGTGAAGTCGAGCACGACCGGCAGCACCGCGGGAGTGCCGCCCTGACCCGGCGTCGCACCGCGTGCGGGGCCGGCGACCTTCGCGGCGAGGGCGGTGGCGGCGGACGAGGCGGTGCGCATCGTCCGCGACGGCAGGCTGCGAACGGTGCTCGGACCCTTGCTGCGGGCGTCACGCACGAGGGCCTTGGCCTTCGTCGACGCACGGTACGCGGAGAGCACCTGCGGGCGCACGACGAGATCCCACGGGCCCGGGACGTCACGCGCGCCGTCCTTGCCGAACTTGAGCTTGAAACCGTCGAGCGAGCTGAGCGCGGGCGCGCGGTCGCTGCCGAGACCCATGAAGTCGAACGTCGACGCGCCGCGGCTCTTCGCCGCGAGCATGCACTCCCAGACCATGCGGTTGGCAGCGAAGCTCTTGCGGGCGGCCGCGCTCGTCGCGGCGTAGAAGTAACGCGCCTCGCCGTCATAGATGGTGACGAGCGCCCACGCGACGACGGCGCCGCCCGCAGAGGTGTCTCGCACCGTGTAGAGGCGGCAGATGTCGGGGCCGAGCTGGGAGAGCATGTTGAAGTAGAACTGCGCGGGACGCAGGTCGAAGTGGCCGCGTTCGGCGGTCTCGGTGAAGACGGGGAAGACCTGCTCGGCGAAGTCCTGTTCGCTGATGCCCGTCTCGTCGGTGAAGACCAGGGCGTCGTTCTTGAGCCCGTACCGCAGGTCACGGCGGCCGTTCTTCGACATCGACGCCATCAGCTCGTCCTCGCTGAGCGAGAGGTCGAGCACGAGCGTACGGTCGTAGAAGACCTCGGTGAGCGGCTCGGTGAGGTCGGGCGCCGCGTGCGTGGCGTGCAGGCGGACGAGTGCCGCCCTGGGGTGCTCGGCCTTGACGTACGCTGCCAGGGCGTCGCGCAGGGCGCGCTCCTCAGCGGCGCTGGGCGCCGCGTGCGTCAGCCAGATCGGGGCGAACTTGCCCCACAGCTGCACCAGCGTGCGGCCGGCGAACTCCGTCAGGCTCAGTGCGGCGACGTGGGCGCCCGCGGCGTCGTGGACGAGCAGGTAGCGCCAGTGACGGCGGCCCGGCAGCGAATCGTCGTAGCGCGCCCACTCGGGCGACTGCTCGACGGGCACGCGCGCGCCCGCGTCGTGGATCGTCCGGACGAACTCGTCAGCGTCGACGGCGACGATCGAGTAGGGCGAGGTCGTGGCGAGGCTCGACTGGGTGGGCGACATGGTGGCGTAGCGCTCCGAAGGTTGGGGACATCGGCTTGCGCCAGCCTACCGGCGCCCCCGCTCCCACCCCGTCAGGCACGCATGGGGCCCGCCCCATCTGCGTTTTTCGTTCACATTCGCTCAGAGGCGCGAAGGTGGACGCGGTTCGCCGATGGGGACGCGAATCGCGAAGGTGGATAGGAATCGCAGGTGGGTCAGGGGGCGAGGATGGCGTCGCGCAGGACGTCGAGGCCGACGCCGCCGATGTCGAGGGCGCGACGGTGGAAGGCCTTGAGGTCGAAGGCTGCGCCCTCGCGACGACGCGTCTCCTCGCGCAGCGACAGCCACAGGCGCTCGCCGATCGAGTACGACGGCGCCTGCCCCGGCCAGCCGAGGTAGCGGTCGAGCTCGAAGCGCAGGAAGCCCTCGGCCATGTCGGCGTGCGCCGACAGGAATGCCCACGCCTTGTCGTACGTCCAGGCGCCCCCACCAACCTCGGCGGGAGCCTCGAAACCGCAGTGCACGCCGATGTCGACGATGACGCGCGCGGCGCGCAGCGACTGCCCGTCGAGCATGCCGAGGCGGGTGGCGTCGTCCGTGTGGAAGCCGAGCTCGTCCATGAGGCGCTCGGCGTACAGGGCCCAGCCCTCCGCGTGCCCGGATGTCCACGACCCCATGCGGCGCCACCGGTTGAGCAGGCCCGAGCGGTACATCGTCTGCCCGATCTGCAGGTGATGGCCGGGGACGCCCTCGTGGTAGACGGTCGTCAGTTCGCGCCACGTGCCGAACCGTTCGACGCCCTTCGGCACCGCCCACCACATGCGTCCGGGGCGGGAGAAATCCTCGCTCGGGCCGGTGTAGTAGATGCCGCCCGACGACGTGGGCGCGATCATGCACTCGATGCGACGCACCGGGTCGGGGATGTCGAAGTGCGTGTCCGCCAGAGCGCTGACGGCGGCGTCGGCGCTCGCCTGCATCCAGGCGCGCAGCGCGTCGGTGCCGTGCAGGGCGTACGCGTCGTCGGCGTCGAGGGCGGCCATCGCGCCCTTGACGCCGGCGCCGGGCGCGATGCGTTCGGCGAGGCGCGACATCTCGTCGGTGATGCGCGCGAGTTCGTCCTGACCCCAGCGGTAGGTCTCCTCGAGGTCGACTCGCGCGCCGAGGAACTCGCGGCTGTGCAGCGCGTACCGCTCACGCCCCACCCCGTCGTGCTCGGGCGCGCGCGGCAGCAGTTCGTCGCGCAGCCGCGCCCCTGCGTCGGCGTAGGCCCGCGCGGCGAGCGCGGCAGCCTCGCGCACCTCGTCCTGCACCGCGCTGGCATCGCCACCACCCTCGACGGCGGCGCGCTCGGCGAGCGAGAGGAAGTACCCGTCGCGTCCGCCGTGCTCGGCGCATTGCTCGCTGCAGCGTTCGATCTGGCGCTGCGCCGCGACGATGCCCTGCGACGCGGCGTGATCGAGCGACGCGAACCAGCCGTCGAGCGCCTCGGGGACGGCGCGCAGCCGGTGCGCGATCGTCTCCCAGTCCTCGTCGCTGTCGGTCGGCATGAGGTCGAAGGTGTCGCGCATCATCTGCAGCGGCGACGCGATGACGTTGAGGTCGGCGAGGTCGTAGCCGGCGTCATGGATCTCCTCGGCGAGCTCAAGGCGCTCCTGCAGCGCGGCGAGCGTCACGGCGTCCACGTCGTCCTGCGCCGACGCGGTGCGCAGCGCCGACAACGTCGAGCGACGCAGATCGGACGCGGCCGCGTAACCGTCGGGGGAGAAGTCGTCGAGCAGATGATCCTGGCCCGGGATGCCGAGCGCCGTTGCCTCGATCGGCGACAGCGCGACGGACGCGTCGAGGTAGCCGTCCGCGATCTCGTCGAGACGGGTCGTGGCGCGGGGCTCGCTCGAGGTGCTCATGTACCGATCCAACGCGACGCACGTCACAGCGCGCAAGTACATTGACGCCCATGACGACGCCGCCGATGAGTCCAGCTCACCCCGATCCTGACGCCCGGCCCGCTGCGGCGGGTGCGGTGAAGGCAGCGGCAGCGGGGCAGAGGGCGTCGGCCGAGGCCTCGGCATCGGGCTCGGAGGAGCAGGCGAAATCCACCGCGACGACGGCCGCGTCACCGACATCCGGCTCGGCGGAGTCCGCGAGCTCCACCGCGGCGTCCACGGACTTGGCTTCCACCTCAGCGGCGCGGGCCGACGCCACGTCACCCACCGCAGGTGGAGAGCTCGTCGTCGTCGGTGTCCAGATCGGCCGACCAGAGGTGTGGGATGCGAAGAAGCACCGCACGGGGATGCGCAAGCGACCCGTCGCGAGCATCGGCGTCGCCGACCCCGGCCCGCGCGAGGCGGGTGGGCGCAGCGGCGTCAGCGGTGACCACGTCGGTGATCTCGAGCATCACGGGGGCAGCGAGCAGGCGGTGTACGTGGTCGCGCGTGAGGAGCTCGACCACTGGGGCGCCGAGCTAGGGCGTTCGATTCCCGACGGGGCCTTCGGCGAGAACGTCACGACGCGGGGCGTCCGCGTCGACGACGCCGTCATCGGCACCCGCTGGCGCATGGGCACCGCGCTGCTCGAGGTGACCGGCCCCCGCGTTCCCTGCCGAACCTTCGCCTGGGCGATCGACGAGCCGCGCTGGGTCAAGCGCTTCACCGACCACGGACGGCCCGGCGCGTACACCCGCGTCGTCGAGCCCGGGACGATCACGGCGGGCGACATGGTCGACGTCGTCGACGTGCCCGAGCACGGCGTCACCGTCGTCGACGTGTTCCGCGCCTACACCGGCGGTGCCCGCGCGATCATCGAACGCGTCGTCGCGGCCGGCGTGATGGCGCCGCGCTACCAGGCCAAGCTCGAAGCCAAGCTGCGCTGAGCATCATTGCCCGCAATCGCGTCACCTCTGACGCGATTCCGGGCAACGATCATCCGCCGAAGGCGAGCCTCAGCGCGGCAGGCGCGATTCGGCCCAACTGCGCGGACGGGCGTGGCGGACGTGCGCGGGGCGTCCCCACATGGAACGCACCGGGGCGGATGATTCAGTGCCCGACGCCGCAGCCGCTCGCGCCAGGACGACAGCAGTGACGGCGGCGATCTCCTCGTCGGTCGGCGCGCCGCTGACGAACCGGATCGTCGGGCGCGGGCTCTCGGTTGCCTCGCTCACAGCGGGATGTTTCCGTGCTTCTTGGGCGGCAGGTCCTCGCGCTTGTGACGCAGCGCCCGCAGCGCCTTGACGACCTGGACGCGCGTCTCGTGCGGCGGGATGACCGCGTCGACGTAGCCGCGGTCGGCTGAGATGTACGGGTTGGCGAGCGTGTCCTCGTACTCGGCGATGAGCTGCGCGCGACGCTTCTCGACGTCCTCGGCGCTGCCGTTCTCGGCGACCGCCGTCAGCTCCTTGCGGTACACGATGTTGGCCGCGCCCTGCGCACCCATGACGGCGATCTGCGCCGTCGGCCACGCGAGGTTGACGTCGGCGCCGAGGTGCTTGGACCCCATGACGTCGTACGCACCGCCGTACGCCTTGCGCGTGATGACGGTGACGAGCGGCACCGTCGCCTCCGCGTAGGCGTAGAGCAGCTTCGCGCCACGGCGGATGATGCCGCCCCACTCCTGGTCGGTACCGGGCAGGAAGCCGGGCACGTCGACGAGCGTGAGGATCGGGATGTTGAACGAGTCACAGAAGCGGATGAAACGCGCCGCCTTCTCGCTCGCGTTGATGTCGAGCGTGCCGGCGAGCTGAGCCGGCTGGTTTGCGACGATGCCGACGCTGTGCCCCTCGACGCGCGCGAGCCCGCAGATGATGTTGGGTGCGAACAGCGGCTGCACCTCGAGGAAGTCGGGGCCGGAGCCCGCATCGTCAGGATCCGCGGGGTCGACGACGGCGGCGATGACGTCGTTCATGTCGTAGGCGAGGTTCGCCGAATCGGGCACGAGCGTGTCGAGCGCGCGGTCGGCGTCGGTGATCTCGAGGTCGGCGGTGACCTCGAACGAGGGCCCCGGGTCCATGTTGTTGCTCGGCAGGTAGCCGAGCATCGCCTTGACGTACTCGATCGCGTCGTCCTCGTCGCTCGCCATGTAGTGCGAGACGCCGGAGCGCGAGTTGTGCGTGTGCGCGCCGCCGAGCTCCTCGAAGCCGACGTCCTCACCCGTCACCGTCTTGATGACGTCAGGGCCGGTGATGAACATGTGCGACGTCTGATCGACCATGACGGTGAAGTCGGTGATCGCGGGGGAGTAGACGGCGCCACCGGCGCAGGGGCCCATGACGAGCGAGATCTGCGGGATGACACCGCTCGCGTGCACGTTGCGACGGAAGATCTCGGCGTAGAGACCGAGCGCGACGACGCCCTCCTGGATGCGCGCGCCGCCCGAGTCGTTGATGCCGATGACGGGTGCGCCGAGCTTCATCGCGAGATCCATGACCTTGCAGATCTTCTCGCCGAAGACCTCACCGAGGGAGCCGCCGAAGACCGTGAAGTCCTGACTGAACACGCAGACCGTGCGCCCGTCGACCGTGCCGTAGCCGGTGACGACGCCGTCACCGTAGGGGCGGTTCTTGTCCTGCCCGAACTGCGTCGAGCGGTGACGCGCCAGGGCGTCGAGTTCGACGAACGAGCCCTCGTCGAGCAGCCGTTCGACGCGCTCACGAGCCGTCAGCTTGCCCTTGGCGTGCTGCTTCTCCACCGCGCGGGCCGAACCGGCGTGCACCGCCTCCTCCGTGCGGTTCGCCAGATCCTTCAACCTTCCGGCCGTGGTGTGCAGATCGAGGGAGGTGTCCGGGGGCACGTCGTCGAGCGTCATGGGCGACAGCCTAACCTTGTCACGTGACCTCGAACACGAACTCGTCAGTAGCCTTTTCGCCAGGGATGGCGCGGGATCTGCGTGCCGACGGGTGGGCTCGCGTCGACCTGTTCGACGAGGTCGATTCGACGAATGTGGTCGCCCTCGACACCGCCGAGCGCTGGCACCTCGTGGCCGCCCATCGCCAGCGCGCCGGGCGCGGACGCCTCGATCGGGCCTGGGTGACGCCCACGGGCGCCGCCGTCACCGTCTCGATGACGCTGCCGCTGCCACGGGACGCGGCGACGTGGGGTTGGGTGCCGTTGTTCGTCGGTGACGCCGTGCGCGCCGCCCTCGCGCAGCTGGCCGACGAGCGCGGGGCGGACGTCGAGTTCGTCACGAAGTGGCCCAACGACGTCCTGGTGTGGGATGACGACGGCGTCGAGAGCGGCGCCGACGCCGACGCCGGCCCGGGCACCGGCGGGGCGAGCGGCGACTGGCGCAAGGTCGCCGGCGTCCTGTGTCAGGTGGCGTCGGGCAACCTCGTCGTCGCGGGCGTCGGGGTGAACGTGGCTCAGCAGCGCGGCGAGTTGCCCGTCGACACGGCGACGTCGACGTCACTCGTCGGGTTGGACGCCGCGCGTGACGAGGTGCTCGCGGCCGTCGCTGCGCACGTCGCCCGTGCCGCGCGTGCCTGGTGCGAACCCGTGGCGCTCGCGGCCGCCCGCGAGAGCGTGCGTCGACACTGTCGCACGATCGGCAGCCTCGTCGACGTGCACACCCCCGACGGCAAGGTGGCGCGGCGGCGAGGCGTCGGCATCGACGACGGCGGGCGGCTCGTGACGACCGTTCCCGGTGCGCGTCCAGGCTCAGCGCCTACGATGGCGTACTCGGTGGCGGACGTCGTGCATGCCCGCCTGGGCGGCCGCGCGGAGGCCGGCGAGCCACACGGGCGGAACGCCGACGAGTGATCGGTACGAGGCAGAAGGCGAGACGTGATGGCTGACCCGGTGTCCCACCTCGATTCCGACGATTCGATGTTCATCGACGCGGTCGAGCGACGCCTCATGGGCGCGCCGCGCCGCTACAAGCGCCGTGACCTGTCGACGCACGCCGGGGTCGACGCCGACGACACCCGTCGCGTGTGGCGCGCTCTCGGTTTCGCCAACTCGCGTGAGGCGGACGTCGCGTTCTCCGACACCGACCTCGACGCCCTGCGCGCGGTGTCCGCGATGACGGCCGCGCACGATCTCGACGTCGACACCCTCCTCGGGCTGGCGCGTGCGCTGGGGCGCACGACCGACCGACTCGCGATGTGGCAGGTGCAACTCGTCGTCGACATGCTCGCGCAGCGTGACGGCGGCCCGCGCGGCGGCAAGCCCCTCGCCCGCGCCGCAGCGGAGGAGATGGCGAGCCTCGTCGACGACCTCGAGCCGTTGCTCCTCTACGTGTGGCGCCGCAACGTCGGCGTCGCCCTCGCGCGCCTGCTGGCAGACGCGCAGCCCGAGACGCACCTCGGTGTCGTGCGCACCGTCGGTTTCGCCGACCTCGTCTCCTTCACGCGCCTCGCGCGTCAGCTCAGTGAGAGTGATCTCGCGGCGCTCGTCACGCGGTTCGAGGCGGTCGCCTCGGACATCGTCAGCGAGCACGGGGGCGCCGTCGTCAAGACGGTCGGTGACGAGATCCTCTTCTCGCACCAGGACCCGGAGGGCGCCTCGCGCATCGCGCGTGCGCTCAAGGAGATGTCGGAGGTCGACGACCTGCTGCCGCAGATGCGCGTGGGTCTGTCGACGGGTCGTGTGCTCGCGCGTCTCGGCGACATCTACGGCACGACGGTCAACCGCGCCGCACGCCTGACGAACGCCGCCGCGGCGAGTCAGATCCTCGTCGACGAGGCAACGGCCGACGCGCTGCGTCACGACCCGGAGTCGACGCTGCGCGCGCACGAACCGTTGGAACTCGCGGGTATCGGCCTCAGCGCGGCCTGGATCCTGCTCTGACGGACCTTTCTGAAGCACTCTGCTCAGGACGAATCCTGCTGGACGGATCGGGCGTCGGACGCCTGCGGGTGAACGCCAGGTGACGATTCGGCGACAAAGCCCTGCTGTATACATTTCTGTCAAGTCGGCTGGATGGGCAACTGACAATTCGTCGGTCCGCAAGGCACCGCAGGGTATGCCGGGCTGCCTATAGTCGTGCTCATGAACGACGTCCTGGTCGCCCGCGGGGGTTTCGGCGACGACACGGCTCTCATGCGCATGAGCCACGCAGCACACCTCTCGGTCCGCACCGTGGAGGGCACGCTCGAAACCGTGACGCCCGAATCCGTCGGAACGGTGACCGCGTGCATCGTCTTCGCGGCGAACTGCCGCCGCGTCGACGGCGACGCCGACCTGG
>NZ_DCNR01000067.1:0-19686 GCF_002322065.1 Dermacoccus sp. UBA1591
CGCTCTCGCTGCTGCCGGCGCCGGCCGGGACGTGGTCTCCTCCGCCTCCGCGGTGGCCGAGGTCTCTGCCTCCTCTTGCGCCGGCGCATCAAGACGCTCACCGCGCAGCACCACCGTCGCCAGGTCGGGGGTGAAGCGCGTGACACGGCACTCCTGCGCCCAGCGCGCGACGATGTCGTGGGCCGGCGCGTTGAGCCGCCCGGCCTTGAGAGCGAATGTCGCGGCCTCCCACACCTCGTCCTCGGGCGTGATGGCGTCGGCGTCCGCCTCGAAGGAGACGAGGCGAGCGCGGGACTCCTTCGAACGCGCCACCACCTCGACGCGGCCGAGGTGCTCGGGGGAGAACTGCTCGCCCGGGCCGCTCACCGTGTACGCGACCCCGGCGAGGTGGACGTGCCAGACCGGCGCCGAGCCAGCGGGCGAGGTGATCCACAGCAACCCCGACTTGGCGAGGGCCTCGGTGACAAGACGGTCGGTGGCAGGCTTCGCAGCAGTCATACCCTCATTGTTTCATCACGATTTCGTTGCGAACGACGGGCGCGAATCGCCGTGAGCCGAGGCCCGCAGCTCTTGTGAGACTGCGTCGCACCCCTGCAACGACGCGGAGAACGATCCCCACCCGCCCGTCGGCAGCTGCGCATCGCGGCGCAGGACGCCGCCGTCGAGCCCGCCCCCATTACCACGACCTCTGGCATGATGAGGAATCGGTGAACCGGTACGGATTCTGCACGACTCACGACGAGCCGGGGGGGAAACCGAGATCGGCCGGCGCGCGTCCCAGACGTACACGGGCCGCGCCAGAGCCCAGATCGCTCACCACGATCTCGATCGAAGGGAAAGTGCCATGCAGCACAACGAAATCAGCCGCCGCGCCATCGTCACCGGCGCCGGCGCCACCGGCACGCTCGCCGTCGTCGGCCTCATCGGCTCGGGCACGGCGTCCGCCGCGAACCCCGTCCTGCAGACCGGCAGCAAGGGCAGCGCCGTCACCACCCTCCAGAAGCGCCTCAACGCCCTCGGCTATTGGTGCGGCAACCCCGACGGCGCCTTCGGCGCCCAGACCAAGCAGGCCGTCCTCGCCGTGCAGAAGGTCGCAGGCCTCGCCCGCGACGGCGTCGTCGGCGCCCGCTCATGGGATGCGCTGAACCGCGGCGTTCGTCCAAGCAGCCGTCGCGGCGGCAACCGCATCGAGGTCGACAAGAGCCGCCAGATCGTCATGGTCGTGCGCGGCGGCTCCGTCAAGTACATCTTCAACACCTCGACCGGCAACGGCCAGACCTTCACCTACTACGGCCGACGCATCAAGGCCGTCACGCCCTCCGGTGAATACAAGACGTACCGCTCCGTCACCTCCGGCTGGGACTACGGCGCCCTCGGTGGCCTCTACCGCCCGTTCTACTTCAACGGCGGCATCGCCCTGCACGGCTCCAACGACATCCCGGCCTACCCCGCCTCCCACGGTTGCTGCCGCATGTCCTGCGCCGCACAGGACTTCCTCATCGGCTCCAAGCTGCTCTACATCGGCGAAGCCGTCAGCGTGTACTGATTCCTCTCACGGGCCGGCTTCCGGCTCACCGTCGGCCGGGGCGCATGCGCCCCGGCCGTCGTGTTCGCTCGTGCGCCGGCCGTTCGGGCCGAAACGCCCGCACCCGCTTCTCGTTCTCGACCTCGCAGGCTCGGTCGAGAACTCGGCGGATGCGGGCGTTTCGGCGTCCGCGTCGATGGTGTTCACCGGCGGGGCCGGTGCCTCGTGATGTCGCGCTCTGCGGCATCGCGGCCGCACACCGTCGGGCGCCCGGCAGCTCTAGCCGCGCCGCAGGTCGCCTGCCCAAATCAGTTCCTTTTTCGAGCTGGACGCCCGCGCGGTGTCGCACCGAGCGGGGAGATGACGAGGGCGAGCCTGCGAGCCGTCGTCATCTGCCCGCCGGAAGACAGCGTGAGGGGCGATTCACCGGCTCCAGACGTCGCGCATCCAGGCCTCGACGTCGTCGGGGTCGCGCGGCAGCGACGCCGACAGGTTCTCGTTGCCGTCCTCCGTGATGAGGATGTCGTCCTCGATACGCACACCGACGCCGCGGAAACGATCCGGCACCAACTCGTCGTCCGCCTTGAAGTACAGGCCCGGCTCGATCGTGATGATCATGCCCGGCTTCAACTCGGCGTCCATGTAGTCCTCCTTGCGCGCAAGGGCGCAGTCATGGACGTCGAGGCCGAGGTGGTGGCTCGTACCGTGCACCATCCACCGACGGTGGAACTGGCCGTTCTCCGGGTCGAGCGTCGCCTCGACGTCGACGCCGTCAGGCAGCAGACCCCAGCCGTGCAAACGCTCCGCGATGACGCGGATCGTCGCGGCATGCACGTCCGAGAACTTCGCGCCCGGCTTCGCCGCCGCGAGCCCAGCCTCCTGCGCCGCGAGCACCGCCTCGTACACCTCACGCTGCGCGGGGGAGTACGTGCCGTTGACGGGCAGGGTGCGCGTCACGTCAGCGGTGAACAGCGAGTCGACCTCGACGCCCGCGTCGACGAGGATGAGGTCGCCGTCCTTGATGTCGCCCGTGTTCTTGATCCAGTGCAACGTGTTCGCGTGATCGCCGCTCGCACAGATCGAGTCGTAGCCGACGCCGTTGCCCGCATGGCGTGCATGCAGGCCGAAGACACCCTCGACCCAGCGCTCACCGCGCCCGCGACGCACCGCCTCCGGCAGATCGGCGACGACGGCCTCGAACCCGCGCGCGGTCGCGTCGCACGCCTCGCGCATCTGACCGACCTCCCACGCATCCTTCGTCAACCGCGCCGTCGACAGCCACCGGCCGAGCTCCAGATCGCGCTCCTGCGCCTTCTCAGTGGTGGCCTCGTCGAGGTGGGCGCGGATCTGCTCGACCTGCGCCGTGACGTCGACGTCAGCGTCACGTACGACGAGCACCTCCGTCGCGCCCGCGTCCTTGGCCGCAGCGTCGGGGAACTCATCGATGTGACGAGCGGTGATGCCGAGCTCGTTCGCCATGTCCTCGAGCGCCGGTCGCGCACCGACCCAGAACTCGCCGTAGCGGCTGTCACCGAAGAACTCCTCGGTGTCGCGCCCGGCGAGCGGGCGGAAGAAGATCTGCGCCTCGTGCCCGCCCTCGGCCAGCGGCTCCAGGACGAAGACGGCGTCCGGCTCGCGGTCCGCGCCGAGACCCGTCAGCCACGCGAACGCGGTGTGCGGGCGGAACACGTAGTCACAATCGTTGCTGCGCACCTTCAACCCGCCTGCGGGCACGACGAGACGGGCCCCCTCGAAGGCCGCCGAGAGGGCCTCGCGTCGCGCGGGCGTCAGGTCGGCGACCTCGGCGCGGGGCGTCGGCTCAGTGCCGCGCGGCGCCCACCCGGAGGCGACGAACTCTCGGAAGGCCGCCCCACCCGGGCGGCTGCGGTGCTCTGCTGTCTGCTGCTTCTCACTCACCCGTCCATTCTGCACCCTGGCCCCCGACACATGGCGAACGGTGTGCGCCCGGTTCGCCGCATCCCCCACAATGGCTGGGCCGACAGAAGTGACGAGACGAGGTGCAGGCGCGACATGGTGAATCCCGACGGCCCCCAGGCCACCCCGACACCGCCGTCGGCGACCCCGTTGCCGACGCCGCGTCGTGCCGCGCCGAGCAGCGCCGAGAGCAGCCCTGCGCAGGCCCACCCCACGAAACCCGCCGCGGCCACGACGAGCGTCCCGCGGATGCCACGTACCGGCGCGACGCGGGTGCGCGGTCGGGCGATGTCCGTCATCCGTCCGAGCGGGCCGCCCACGAAGCCGATCTCGGTGCGCGGCACCAACGACCGCGTCTCCGAGTGGCACACGCGCTCCGTCATCGACTTCTGCCTCCGCCTCGGAGAGGCGATGCTCGTCACCGGCGCATCCGTGGCCGACACCACCGCGTCGCTGCTGCGCGTCGGGCGCGCCTACGGGCTGCAGGGCGCGCACGTCGACATCACCTACACGTCCGTCACGATCTCGATGCATCGCGGCGTGCACCGCGACCCGATCACCGTCATGCGCATCATCGCGCACTTCGGCACCGACTACTCGCGGCTCGAGGCGTTGCACGCCCTCGTGCGCGACATCGCCCGCGACCCCGACGACCCGGGCGAGATCGACGACAACCTCTACACCCTAGAATGCATCCTCGAGCAACCGCACGTGTACCGCCGCGGCGTCATCACCATCGCGTGGGCGCTCATGGGAGCAGGCGTCGCGATGCTGCTCGGCGGCAGCACGGCCATGGTCCTCGTCGCCGGGCTGTCCACGGCGGTCGTCGACCGCATCCAGTACGCCGTCGCGCGCGCCGGTGTCTCCGCGTTCTTCGGGCAGATGCTCGGTGCGATGTTCGCGGCGGCTGTCGCCGTCGGCCTGCTCGTCATCCACCATCATGCGGAGACGATCATGTGGCTCGGACAGGTGAGACCCTCCCTGGTCGTCGCCTCCAGCGTCGTCGTGCTCCTCGCAGGCATGAGCGTCGTGACGGCTGCGCAGGACACGCTCGACGGCTTCTACCTGACCGCCGGCGCGCGCACCTATGAGGTCGTCCTGCTCACCGGCGGCGTCGTCGCGGGCGTGCTGCTCGTCCTGAGCATCGCCCAGCGCTTCGGCGTCGACCTCGTCATCGTCGAACGCTCCAGCAGCTTCGCCGGCTCAGTTCTCACCCAGATCGTGGCAGCCGCACTCATCGCCGGTGCCTTCGCCGTCTCCGCGTACTGCGCTCCGCGCACCGTGCTCGCCGCCGTTCTCACCGGCGGATTCTCGTGGCTGCTGTTCGGGACGCTCATGTGGGGTGTCGGCACCAGCGAGCCCGTCGCCGCAGGAGGTGCGGCCCTCGTCGTCGGGGCGCTGGCACCATTCGTGGGGACGCGGGTGCACGTGCCGAGCATCGCACTCATCACCGCGGGCATCGTGCCCTTGCTGCCGGGGCAGGCGGTCTACCGGGGCATCATGATGTTCATCACCGAGGGCGAGAACACCCTGTGGCAGACCACTCTGCTCAACGCCGTCCTCATGGGCCTCACGCTGTCCGTCGGGGTGTCGCTCGGCACGCTGCTCGGCCGTCAGGTCAGCGCAGGCGCCGACTCGCTCACCGCACGCGTCGTGCGACGTACCGTCAGCGAGACGACGAACGACACCGCCGCCTGACCGGCGCGGAGTGCGTCAGCGGGCCGTGCTCGAGGCGGTTGCGCTGGGCGGGCGGGCGGTGCCTGAGCTCTGGGCGGGCTTCGATGCTGCGGATGACGAGGCAGGCGCCGGGGACGCACCCGACGACGACGGCGCTGACGACGCGCCCGACGACGACGGTGCGACGCTCGTCGTCGGCACCGCCGCCGGAGTCGTGCCACTGGCCGTCGAGCCGGCGTCACCCTTCTTGGTCCACGACCAGCTCGCGAGCAGCGCCGTCAGCGCCGACTCGTCGCGGGCGGCGTCAGCCTTCGCGCCGGTCAGGGTGACGGAGTACAGCACCTTGTCGTGCGCGAGCATCACGTAGCTGCGCTTGAGGGCGACGTTCTTCTCCGTCGAGGTCGCCGTGAAGCCGACGGCCTTCTCACCGCCGACGGTGCGGTCGGGCAGGGCGGCCACCGATGCGCCGCTCTGCTTGGCCTGCAGCGACGCCCGGCGCAGCGTGCCCTCCAGCTCGGGCGCAGGCGTGACGCTGGAACGCGCGACGACGATCGTGGGCGCGACGTCGTGCGCGAGAGTCGACGACGACAGATAGGCGACCGATTTCGGCTGGGACGTGAGATTCCACCCAGCTGGCACGACGAAGTTGAACGTGCCGTCCGAGCTGACGACGGACCCGGGGCTGGGGGAGGTGATGGCGCTCGGGTTGGACGACGCCGTCGTCGCCGAGGAGCTCGCGCTGAACGGGGTCTGGGTCGCCGCGACGTCCTTGGGGTCGGCTCCCGAGCTGCACGCACTCAACGCGACGAGGCCGGTGGCCGTGACGAGCGCTGCGACGCCGCGTGCGGCCCGACGGAGCGAGCGGCGGCGCGCTCGCGGGGTCATGTCGAGGGGGCCCTGCTTCACCATGGTCGAAACCCTAGCGACGCGAGCGGTCTCAGCGTGTGCGGCGCGCGGCGCGGGCAGCGCCCTGTGATGACAACCACGGCGTCACCGGGCGACGCCACAGCAGGTAGACGGTCGTGAGGCCGAGCGTCATCGTCACCGCGCCGATGAGGGCGCCGGGGCCGAACGAGCGCACGCCGGACAGCAGGAAGGTGAAGGTGTAGACGATGGCGAGGACGGTCGCGCACGTGCGCCCGGAGGCGCGACCGCGCAGACACAGGCGCGCCACGAGTAACCACAGCACGACGAAGAATGCGCCCGTGACGAGACCGAACCAGCGGGCCTGATCCGTCGCCCGTTCCAACTCCCCGGCGGGCAGGGTGCGCCGCTGGAACTCGTGCGCGAGCCGCGCCGTCTGAGCGCGGGTGCCGTCACGATCGAGCCATGCCACGAGCGTCGAGACGGCCTGCACGAGCGCACCGGCCATCATGCAGGCAACGGCCCGCCGCACCGGACGCGGCGAGTGCTCACCCATGCCTGCTCTCACGGGCAGCAACACTAACCTGTCACCCATGCGTATCGACCTGCACACCCACTCGAACCGCAGCGACGGCACGACGAGCCCCGCCGACGTCGTCGCGCAGGCCTCGGAGGCGGGGCTCGACGTCGTCGCGCTCACCGACCACGACACGACCCGCGGGTGGGACGACGCCGCCGACGCCGCGCGCCGCGTCGGCATCGACGTCGTACGGGGCATCGAGATCTCCTGCCGCCATCGCGGCATCAGCATCCACCTGCTCGCCTACCTTCCGGCCCCCGAGGGAGAGCTGTTCGACGAGATGGAACGTGCCCGCGAGTCGCGGGTGACGCGCGCCGAGCGCATGGTCGAGCGGCTCGGACGCGACGTGCCGATCACGTACGAGCAGGTGCTCGCGCAGGCGGGGCCGGACGCGACGATCGGGCGCCCCCACATCGCCGATGCGCTCGTCGCGAACGGCGTCGTGCCCGATCGCAGCACCGCCTTCGAGCACCTGTTGAGCAATTCGGGCCCCTACCACGTCGGTCACTACGCCATCGACCCGGTGCGCGCCGTCACCCTCGTGCGCGCGGCCGGCGGGGTGCCCGTCATGGCGCACCCCTTCGCGGACGTCCGTGGACGCGTCGTCGACGACGCCGTCATCGAGGAGATGATCGACGCCGGGTTGCTCGGCCTCGAGGCCCACCACCGCGACCACACGCCCGAGCAGGTGCGCCACGCCCGCGACCTCGCGCGGACGCACGATCTGCTCGTCACCGGCTCGAGCGATTACCACGGCGACGGCAAGCCGAATCGACTGGGGGAGAACACGACCGAGCCCGACCAGTACGAACGCCTCGTCGCGCTCGCGACGAGTGACGTGGGAGTCGTGCGCGGGCGCTGACGCGGTGCTGATGGCGGGTGCCGGGCGTCCGGCGGGCATGACGACGGCGCCGGAGCGAGCCCTGCTCACCCCGGCGCCGGACGCGTCGTCGACGGATGCCTGATCGAGGTGGCCCCGGCTCGAACCCGGGCACCCGATCATCTTCCCCTCAGCGTTTGAGGCGCGAACGCAACGCACTCACGACGGCTCCCAGGCCATGCGTGGGCTGCTTCGTGGTCGAGGCGGCGAGAGCGTCGCCGTCGCCGTCCGCGACGGCCTCGCGCGAAGCCTTCTCCTCGTCGGTCTCGCGTGCGCCCCATTCGCCGAGGCGGCGGAGGCGCTCGGTGCGCAGCGCCGCGATGCGCCCTCGATCGGTGCGGTACTCGAGGTCGGCGACGGTGACGGTGCCGGAGCGCAGGTCCACCTGTTCACCGATGTAGCGGAACAGCACCGCCAGCGTCGCGACGACGGGGACGGCGAGGAAACCGCCGATGACGCCATGGTCCTCGGAGCCGGCCGCGATGCCGAGCAGCACGAGGACAGGGTGCAACGACATCGAGCGGCTCTGCAGCAGCGGCTGCAGGATGTGCCCCTCGAGCTGCTGCACGAGGATGATGATGACGAGGACGATGATCGCTGTCGTCACCCCCTTCGTCACCAGCGCGACGAGGACGGCGAGTGCGCCGGCGACCGTCGCACCGACGATCGGGATGAACCCGCCGAAGAACGTGATGACGCACAGCGGCAGGGCCAGCGGCACACCGCATGCGATGAGACCGATGCCGATGCAGACCGAGTCGATGGCCGAGACGATCGCCTGGGTGCGGATGAACCCGGACAGGGTCTGCCACGCGCGGGTGAACACCTCGGTGACGTGAGCGCCGGTGCGCTCACCCGTGACGAGCCGCACCCACGGTAGGAAGCGGTCCCCGTCCTTGATGAAGAAGAACGCGAGGATGAGGCTGAGGACGAGGGTGACGAGGATGCTGCCGACCGTCGTCACGCCGCTGAAGACGCCCGAGGCGATGGCATCGCCCGACGTCTTGAGCTTCTCGTTGATCACGTTGACTGCGTTGTCGATCTGGGTCGCCGGGATCTTCAACGGCGGGCCCTGCAACCAGCGTTGGATCTGGGAGACGCCCTCCATCGACTTGCGTGCCAGCTCGGGCGCCTCGGCTGCGACGGTCGGGACGATCGCGGCGATGATGCCACCGACGACGAGCAATCCGCCGAGCACGCTCGAGAGCGCCGCCAGGGCGGGGCGCACGCCGCGGCGACGCAACCAGGCGGCAGGCGGCCACAGGACGGTCGTGATGAAGAGACCGAGGATCAGCGGCAGGATGATGACCCAGAACGGTGTGAGCGCTCGCCACACGAGATAGAACGTGACGATGATGATGCTGATCCGCAACGACCAGCGCGCGAACGAGGCGAAACCGTCCGAGATGATGCGCGAGCGGTCCTCGGACGCCCGTGACTCGGGCTCGTGCGGGTCCTGCTTCTCGACGCGGGCATCGCGGTTGCGTGCGTCGAGCGTCAGCTCGTCGCGCTCTTCGGGCGGGGTGGACGGAGGCGAGGCGGAATCGGCCGGTAGCGGCGTCGAGTCATCGGCCGCGGGCGGCGTCAGGGCCGGGTCCGGAGGTGAGGCAGGCATGGGTGCCCTTTCGGATCAACGGTCATTTGTCGTGAAGCGTACTGAGAGTGATGACACAGGCGCGAATGCGGCGCGAGGCGCCCGGTGCTCGCCCGCGTCACGTCTGAACGAGTGCGGACGGCGCCGGGCGCCTCGCGCCGGGAGGGTGCGTCAGTCGGCGGCAGACGTCTCACCCGCGCCACCGCGGGTGCGACGGCGACGTCGGCGCGGCTGCGACGAACCGCCGGAGCCCTCGGTGCTCGCGGCGTCACGGCGCGGGCGACGCTCGCTCGAGCCACCCGAGGCCTGACGTTCGCCGCCGCGACCACCGGAGCGCCCGCCTCGTCCGCCTGAGCGGCCGCGCTCGTCGTCACGGCGCGGACGACGCTCGCCGCGCTGACGCGAGTCGCTTCGCCCCGTCTCTCCGAGATCCTCGACGCGCTCGGCGTCGAGGCCTTCGCGGGTGCGCGCCGACTTGGGCAGGCTGCCGGTCGCGTTCGCGGGGATCTCGAGATCCTCGAACAGGTGCTCGGAGCTGGAGTACGTCTCCTCGGGTTCAGGGATGCCGAGGTCGAGGGCCTTGTTGATGAGCGCCCAGCGGTGCAGGTCGTCCCAGTCGACGAGGGTGACGGCGATGCCCGTCTTGCCCGCGCGGCCGGTGCGGCCGATGCGGTGGACGTACGTCTTCTCGTCCTCCGGGCACTGGTAGTTGATGACGTGCGTGACGTCCTCGACGTCGATGCCGCGCGCGGCGACGTCGGTCGCGACGAGGACGTCGACCTTGCCCGAACGGAACGCACGCAGCGCCTGCTCTCGGGCGCCCTGGCCGAGGTCGCCGTGCAGCGGAGCGGCCGCGAAGCCGCGCGAGATGAGCTCGTCGGAGACCTTGGCGGCCGTGCGCTTGGTGCGGCTGAAGATGATCGTCAGGCCGCGGTCCTTCGCCTGCAGGATGCGGGCGAGCATCTCGACCTTGTCCATCGCGTGCGCGCGGTAGACGAACTGCTCGATGTTGGAGGCCGTCTCGGCCTCGCTCGCGTCGTCCTGCATGGCGCGGATGTGCGTCGGCTGCGTCATGTAACGACGCGCGAGGGTGACGACGGCGCCCGGCATCGTCGCGGAGAACAGCATCGTCTGACGCCCACCCGGCGTCATCGCGAGGATCTTCTCGACGTCGGGCAGGAAGCCCAGGTCGAGCATCTCGTCGGCCTCGTCGAGCACGAGGCAGCCGACGTACGCCAGGTCGAGGTGACCACGCGTCGCGAGGTCGATGATGCGACCCGGCGTGCCGACGATGACCTCGACACCCTTCTCGAGGCGCTCGACCTGCGGCTCGAACGCGCGACCGCCGTAGATCTGCGCGATGCGGATGCCGCGCTTCTTCGCGGCTGCCTCGAGGTCGGAGGCGACCTGGACGGCGAGCTCGCGCGTCGGGACGACGACCATCGCCTGCGGCTTGCCCTCGGGCGCGGGGACGGCGGCCTTCGACGTCTCACCCGGCGCGGTGACGCGGCTGAGCAGCGGCACTCCGAAGCCCAGGGTCTTGCCGGTGCCGGTGCGCGCCTGGCCGATGATGTCGTGCCCCGAGAGCGCGACGGGCAGCGTCATCGCCTGGATGGGGAAGGGATGGACGATCCCCTTCTCTTCGAGGGCGGCGACGATGTCGGGGTGGATGCCGAAGTCGGCGAATGTCTGCTCGGCGATGGGCTCAGGGGCCGCTTCGGCCTCGATGGAGGTGATGCCGGCGGAGTCGAGCTCGGCAGCCGTGGGCTGGTTGTCGTTGATCACGATCGTGCTTCCTGTGTCGCCCCGGGGCCTTGGAGGCCGCGCCGGGGATGATGAGAGCCGATCGGAGGTCTGCGCGCCGCGCGGCCTCGCGTGCGGAGGTGGGCGGCGGGAGTGGGCGTCTGTCGTATGACGCCCGCACGTGCCGGGAGGGGCCGATCGGTCACCCGTGGTCATCTTGAGTCTACCCACGCGCGCCACACCTGTTCGACGCCCACGCTACGATCGCTGCATGAGCGAGCCTGTGACGCCTGATCCGAGCCCTTCACGCACGATCGAGGACGAGACGTACCGGGCGGGGGTGATCGACCTGCTGAGCGTCATCGCCTACGGCGAGCTCTCCGGCGCCTTCGCGACGGTGGCGGACGCCGCTCGCGCCCCGCGCCTCGACCACAAGCTGGCGCTCGCGCGCATGGCGCGCGGCGACTTCGACCACTACGAGCAGCTCGCCGGCCGTCTGCGCGACCTCGGCGTCGAGCCCGAGGACTCGATGCAGCCGTTCACGGCCGCCATCGATGAATGGCACCGTCGTACGCCGCCCGCCGACTGGTACGAGGGCCTCATGAAGGCCTACGCCGGCGCCGCGATCGCGACGGATTTCTACTCGGAGATCGCGCGCTACGTCGACCCCGAGACGCGTTCGCTCGTCGAGCGTGCCGTCGACAGCGATGAGCAGGACGCGTTCATCATGAGCGTGCTCAGCGACGCCATCGCGGCCGACCCGCGAGTGGGTTCGCGTCTCGCACTGTGGGGGCGCCGCCTCGTCGGTGAGGCCCTCAGTCAGGCTCAGCGCGTCGCCGCGACCCACGACGGGCTGACGGCCCTGCTCGTCGACGACGGCTCCGGCGTCGGCGCGGACCTCGCCGAGCTGACGCGCATGTTCGAGCGACTGACGTCGAATCACACGCGCCGCATGGAGGCCTTGGGGCTCACGGCGTGAGCGCCTGACCTCTGACCTGATCGCGGAAACGAAGAAGCCCGGCCCCACGAGGGGCCGGGCTTCTTCACCTGCGCAGCGGAGCTGCGCGAGCGACGGATCAGACGCGGTTCTTGCGACCCACCAGCGTGAGGTAGATGGTGATGAGAACCATCGCGCAGATGATGCCCACGATGAAGGGGATGATCTCGAAGCCGCCGTTGGAGTTCTTGTAGCCGAACTGGGTGGTCAGCCAGGAGCCGAGGGCGGAGCCGACGATGCCGAGGATGATCGTCATGATGATCCCCATGTTCTGGTCGCCCTTGAGGAACAGGCGGGCGAGGGCGCCGATGATGAGGCCGCCGATGATCGAGCTGATGATGCCCATGGTGAGTCTCCTATGAGTTCGGCTGGGCTCCGGTATGTCCCAACGTTTGTCTCCACCTAAGCCAATCGGCGGTCGCATTTCAACCATCGAGACCGGCGAGGTGCTAGATGCGTTATTCCTTCGTTACGCGACGGCGGGCGTTCACCCCTTTGGGGTGAACGCCCGTGACCGCTTCGGGTGAACGTCAGCCGCCGAAGCCGACGCGGCCCTTCTGCTCCGCCGCGATGTCGACGTAGCCGATGGCGGAAGCCGGCACGGTGACGCTGTGGCCGCGCTCGTCACTCAGCGTGAGCGGGGTGCCGCTGTCGAGAGCCGCGCGCACGTGCTCGCGCACCGCGTCGGCGTTCTCGTGCGAGTCGATGACGATCTCGCGGGCGACGTTCTGGACGCCGATTCGAACCTCCATGGTTCTCCTCCTTCTCGTCGCGTGCGGAACGCGATCAGTGGTGGACGTGTGGGTGAGATCAGCGTGCCCCATCGGCGACGCCGGAATCATCCCAGGGGGTGAGAGGCCGCGCGACTCACCCGTCGTATGGGTGCAACGCCTCAGCGCTCGATTTCATCCCCGCCGGTCTTCGGGAACCCGCCGAGGCCGCGCCAGCCCAGCAGACCGACGATGCGCGCGGCCTCCGCGCGGGGGATCGGCGAACCTGTCGTGATCCAGTAGCGCGCGACGACCTGCGACATGCCGACGAGGGCGACGGCGACGAGCGTCGCCTGCTCCGTCGGAAGCTCCGTGTCCTCCTGCACGACCTTGGCGACCTCGGCCGCGGTCTCCGTCAGCATGCGTTCGACCTTCTCGCTGACGGCGGGCTCGTTCGTCAGATCCGATTCGAAGACGAGGCGGAAACCCGCGTCCTCGCGCTCGACGAAGGCGAAGAACGCGCCGATCGCCGCGGCGACGCGCTGGCTGTTGTCGGACGTCGACTCGATGGCCTCGCGCACGAGGAACGGCACCTCACGCGTGTGCTGCTCGAGCAGCGCCAGGTACAGGTCGAGCTTGCCGGGAAAGTGCTGGTAGAGCACCGGCTTGCTGACGTGGGCGCGCTCCGCGATCTCGTCCATCGCCGCACTGTGGTAGCCGGATTCGACGAAGACGGACTGCGCCGCCTCCATGAGTTGGGCTCGCCGCGCCGATCGGGGGAGGCGTCCGCGTTTGGTCGAATCGTCCACGTGGGTCATGGATGAGGCTCCTTGCTCGTCGGTCATAAGCTGGGTGCGACTTTATCGCCCATGGGCCATCTCGGTGGCCCGGTCACGGAATGAGGTGCCTGTGCGAGACGCCCAGCCCGACGATCCCGGCGCCCGACGATACGCGCGCCACCACTCGCTGGCCGGCTTCGGGGTGACCGGGCAGCGACGGTTGGCAGCGGCGCGGGTGCTCGTCGTGGGCGCCGGCGGGCTCGGCTCACCCGTCATCTCCTCGCTCGCCGGCTGCGGCGTCGGGCACCTCGTCGTCATGGATCCGGACGTCGTGGAGATCTCCAACCTGCCGCGTCAGCTCATCCACACCGAAGCCGCGATCGGCACGGCGAAGGTGACGTCGGTGCAGCGCGCCGTCGCGGCGCAGAACAGCGGTGTCGAGGTGAGTGCGCTGCCCGAGCGCCTCAGCGTGACGCGGGCGCTCGAACTCGTCGCCGAGGTCGACGTCGTCGTCGACTGCACCGACAGCATCGAGGCTCGCTACGTGCTCAACGACGCCTGCGTGCTGCTCGGCGTACCGCTCGTATGGGCGTCGATCGCGCAGTATGCAGGGCAGTTCGGCGTCGTCGAGCCCGCAGTCGGGCCGTGCTATCGGTGCGTCTTCCCCGATCCGCAGGCCGTCGCCGGGCTCGCGACGTGCGAGGAGGCGGGGGTGCTCGGAGTGCTGCCGGGCGTGCTCGGCGCGATGCAGGCCGTCGAGGTGATCAAGCTGTGCTCCGGCATCGGCGCTCCGGCGCGCGATGCGATCCGGTTGTACGACGCCCTCGGCGCGACGATGGCGACGCTGCCCGTCGCGCGCGACCCCGAGTGCCGCGTCTGTGGGCTCGAGGCGGGGTACTTCGAGGGGGTTGCCGGCCTCGAGGGGGTGGATGCGCCTCCAGGGTTCGCTGATTTCGGTGGATCTGATGGTTTTGGTGGTCTCGGTGCGGCGGGTGGCCCTGGGGCCGACGGGCGCGCGGCGGCGTCAGGCGCGGTGGCCGAGATCGGGCCGCAGGAGTGGCCGGACGCGGGGTTCGTCCTCGTCGACGTGCGCAACCCCGATGAGGTCGAGGCGGCGCCGTTGCCGCCATGGATGACGGTGGGCGCCGACGAGACGTTCGTCGAACCGTGGGCCGGCGGCTGGAACGAGGCGACGCGAGCGTCCGTGCACGCGCGGGTGGGGGAGCGCGACGTCGTGCTCGTCTGTGCGCGCGGTGCGCGTTCGCGTGCGGCCGCGGGGGTGCTGGGTGCGAGTGCGATGGAGCATGCTGCTGCGTCGGGCCGGGAGGCGGACTCTGGTCAGGATGCGACGCCGGGCGATGATGCGGCGGCTGACGGATCGTCGAGGCGCTCGGGTCGCATCCTGAGTGTGCGTGGGGGCCTGGCGGCGGCGTCATGAGGCCGGCATGACGGGCGGGGCACGCGACGAACTGAGCGAATCGGTCGCCGAGGTCGTCACCGACGTGCCGCCGGGGCGCGTGACGACGTACGGTGCCATCGCCGCGGTCGTCGGCACGGGCGCACGCCAGGTGGGGCGCATCCTCGCGGACGGTCGGCCGGGGTGGCCGTGGTGGCGGGTGACGAACGCGCGGGGGCTGTTGCCGGAGGCGCTGAGGGCGCAGGCGTTCGAGCAGTACGAGGCGGAGGGGACGCCGACGCGAGGTGAGGGAGTCGACCTGCGTCGGGCTGGTTGGGTGCCTCCGTTCTGACGGGTGGGTGACGAAAAATTCCGCGGAATCCCGGCGTTGTCGGCGCGCTGTGCTGGGATGACATCATGACGAATCACGAGGGTTTGACGGCGCAGACGCCGGCCGGCGCGCCCGTCCAGGGCGAGGCCGCCCTGCCGATCGCTGCGCTGCCGCCGAGCGTGGTCGAGGGCGTCGTGGCGAGCGTCGATCCGACGCGTCTCACCCCGGCGCTGCGTGGCGCGACGCAGACCGAAGCGGCGGCGCCGCTCGATCTCGATCCTGCGCAACAGGCCGTGCTCGAGGCCGACGATCGGGTGCTCCACGTCGTCGGCGCGCCCGGCACGGGCAAGACGACGCTCGCCGTCGAACTCGTCGCGCAGGCCGTGGAGGGTGGTGCGCGTCCCGATGAGTGCGTCCTGCTCTCACCGACGCGCGTGGCAGCCGGGGCGTTGCGCGCCCGCGTCACGACCCGCGTGGGCGGCACCTCGAGCGAGCCGATCGCGCGCACCCCGCAGGCGCTCGCGTTCGGCATCCTGCGCATGCGCGCCGCGATGGACGACCTGCCGGCGCCGCGCCTGCTCGCCGGTCCGGAGCAGGACGTCGTGCTCAAGGAACTGCTCGAAGGCCACCGCCTCGGCCTCGGCGCGGCGCCTGCCTGGCCCGAGGATCTGGCGGAGGCGCTGACGACGCGCGGGTTCCGCAACGAACTGCGCGACCTCATCATGCGCGCGGTGGAGTGGGACGTCAGCAGCGACCACCTGCGCCGGCTCGGCGCCGAGCACGGGCGCGACGAGTGGATCGCGGCCGCAGACGTCCTCGACGAATACGACGACGTCACCGCCCTGTCACGTCCGGGAGCGTTCGACCCGGCCTGGATCCTCGGTGCGGCGGCGCAGGCGTTGCGCGAGAACGAGACGCTGCGCGAGCGGGTGCGGGCGCAGCTGAGACTCGTCGTCATCGATGACGCGCAGGAACTCACGCGCGCGTCCGTCGGTTTCCTCACCGAACTCGTCGGCCCGGGTCAGCGGCTCGTCCTGCTCGGCAACCCCGACGTCACGGTGCAGGCCTTCCGCGGCGCCGACCCGCGCTACCTCGAGCAGGTCGCGGCACAGCACGGCGCGAGTCGACGGTTCGTGCTCGGCTACGGCCACCGTCAGCCCCGAAGGCTCGCGGAGGTGGTCGAACGCGTCACCGCGCGCATCGGCAGCGTCGACGGCATCGCGCACCGCAGCGTCGTCACGCGCCCCGGTGGGGGCGTCGACGTCGCGCTGCTGCGCAGCGGCGCGCAGGAAGCCGCCCACATCGCGGGGGTGCTGCGTCGAGCACACCTCAAGGACGGGGTGGCGTGGAAGGACATGGCCGTCATCGTGCGAGCCGCTGCCGGAACGTCGGCGCTGCGGCGCGCCCTCAACGCGGCCAAGGTGCCCGTGGCCGTCCCTCCGGCGTCCTTGGCCCTGCGCGACGAACCCGCCGTGCGGCCGTTCCTGCACGCCCTCGAGATCGTGACGAGCCGGACGCGTGGCTCTGAACAGGCCCCGGTGGACGGCGACGCCGATGCCTCGCGGGCGGGCGTCAGTGCCGACCTCGCCCTCGACCTGCTCACCTCGCCGCTCGGCGGAGCCGACCCGGTCGTGCTGCGACGACTGCGACGTTCGCTGCGCCGTGAGGAACTGGCCGCCGGCGGCAACCGCGTCTCCGACGAGCTGCTCGGCGCCTGCCTGCTCGAACCGGCGCTGCTCGTCTCCCTCGGCCCCGAAGCGGCGCCTGCGCGCCGGGTGTCGCGCGTTCTCGCGGCAGGGGCGGCCGCGCTGAGGGCCGCTCCGCCCCACGACGACGCCGAGCACGTGCTGTGGCAGATGTGGCAGGCCAGCGGCCTCGCCGAGGCGTGGGAGGCGAACGCGTTGGCCGGGGGAATCTCCGGAACCCGCGCCGACCGTGACCTCGATGCGCTGCTCGCGCTCTTCGCAGCGGCTGCAGCGTTCGTCGAGCGGCTGCCCGGCGCGGGCGTGGCCGACTTCCTCGACCACGTCCGCAGCCAGGACGTGCCGGGCGACCGCCTCGTCGCCGCAGCCCCCGACGAAGACGCCGTCGCGCTCGTCACCGCAGCCGGCTCGGCGGGCGGCGAGTGGCACACGGTCGTCGTCGCGGGCGCCCAGGAGGGCGTCTGGCCCGACCTGCGATTGCGCGGTTCGGTGCTCGGCTCGGAGGATCTCGTCGACATCCTCAGCGGTCGCGGGCGCTCGCTCCCCGCGCGGCAGGCGGCCGTCCGGCACGACGAGACGCGGCAGTTCGCGATGGCGATGAGCCGGGCGCGCGAGCACGTCGTCGTGACGGCCGTGCGTGACGAGGACGAGCAACCGAGCGTCTACCTCGACATCGTCGACCCGCTCGCGCCGGGCGCTGCGGCCGACGCGATGCGAGAGTTCACCCCTGTCGCCCGGCCGATGACCCTCGCCGGGCTCGTCGCCGAGGCCCGACGCATGCTCGCCGACCAGGACGAGGCCGTCCGTGACGAGGGCGCCCGCCGTCTGGCGCGCCTCGCCGAGCACGACGTGCCGGGCGCCGACCCCGAGCAGTGGTGGGCCCTCGTCAGCCGCAGCGACGACAGGCCGGTCCGCCCGCCGCAGGAGTGGGTGCGGGTCAGCCCGTCGAAGATCGAGGGATTCCACCGCTGCGGTCTCAACTGGCTCCTCACGACCAACGGTGGTTTCGGCCCGTCGGTCGGGGCGAGCACGATCGGCACGCTCGTGCACGAACTCGCCGAGGAGTTCGCCGACGAACCCGCTCTCATGGACGAAGCGCTCGAGAAGCGGTGGCCGCGTCTCGGCCTCGGCGACTCGTGGGTGTCGCGCGGCGAGAAGGCGCGCGCTCAGAGCATGGTGAAGAAGCTGCAGGGCTACCTCGGCGACGCGGCGGCCACGGGATGGGCCGGCGAGGCCGCCGAACGACGGTTCTCCGCGATCGTCGGGCGAGCCAAGATCTCCGGCTCGATCGACCGTCTCGAGCACCACCCCGAGCGCGGGCTGCGCGTCATCGACTACAAGACGGGCAGCTCGAAACCGAAGGACGAGGAAGTCGCAGCGCACCCGCAGCTCGCCGCCTACCAGGCCGCGCTCGAGGCAGACGCGTTCGGCCCGGGGCGTCCCAGCGCCGGGGCTGCTCTCGTGCAGCTCGGCCAGGCCGCCGGCACCGGCGCGAACAGCACCGCTCGCGTCCAGGCCCAGCCGCCCCTCGTCGCCGACGAGGACGCCGCGAGTGACGGCGAGCCCGGGGCGGGCGACGAACCGATCGTCGGCACCCGCGGGTGGGCGTTCGACCTCATGCAACGCACGGCTGACGGCATGGGCGCCGCCACCTTCGTCGCGGCCGCCAACCCGAACTGCACGATGTGCCCCGTCAAGAGCTCCTGCCCCATCCAGCCGGAAGGCCGAACGCTGTGACCGACGACCTCACTCCAGCAACCAGCGACCCGTCGGGGCCACAGGGCTCCGAGGCGAAGGATCGCCCCGCTCGTCTGAGCGCGGACGCCATCGCCGACGCGCTGGAGCGCTATCACCACACACCCGAGCAGGTCGCCGTCATCGAGGCGCCGCTGGAGCCGCTGCTCGTGGTGGCGGGAGCCGGCTCGGGCAAGACGGACACGATGGCTTCGCGCGTCGTGTGGCTCGTGGCGAACGGCTTGGTGCGCCCGCAGGAGATCCTCGGCCTCACCTTCACCCGCAAGGCCGCCGGTGAGCTCGCCGAACGCGTCAACCAGCGCCTGCGCATGCTCGAGGCGAGTGGCCTGTGGAGCCCGCCCGATGATCCGGACGGCACGCCGAGCCTCGGCGAGAGCCCCACGATCTCGACGTACAACGCGTACGCGGGGCGCATCGTCGGTGAGCACGGTCTGCGCCTCGGCATCGAGCCGGATGCGCGGATGCTGTCGGAGGCCGCCGCGTGGCAGTTCGCGCACGAGGTCGCGAGTGGGTGGGACGGCGACATGTCGCAGGTCGCCGTCAAGCTGCCGAGCGTGACGGCGGCCGTCCTCGCGACCGCGGGTGAACTGAGCGAGCATCGGCGCAGCGTCGACGAGCTGCGCGCCTACTACGACTCCCTCCTCGGCTCGCTCGACGCGATCCCGTTCGCGCCGCGAAAGCGTTCCCTCGGGGACGCGGGCAAGGCGCTCACGGCGAAGGCGAAGGGCCACCAGCAGATCCTCCCGCTCATCGAGCGGTATCAATCGCTGAAGAAGGACAGGTCGGCGCTCGACTTCTCCGACCAGATCGCGTTCGCCGCCGAACTCGCCGACCGCTTCCCGGCCATCGGCGCGATCGAGCGCGCGCGCTACCGCATGGTGCTGCTCGATGAGTTCCAGGACACGAGCTCAGCGCAGATCGCCTTCCTCGCAGCCGTCTTCGCCGCCGGGGAGACGCAGCAGCGTCCGGGCGTCGTGGCGGTGGGGGATCCCCACCAGTCGATCTTCGGCTGGCGCGGCGCGAGCGCGACGACCCTGTCGGCCTTCCGTCGCTCCTTCGCCCTACCGGGATCCGACCTCACGCCCGTCGCCTCGCTCGCGACGTCGTGGCGCAACGACGCCGCCGTCCTCGACGCGGCCAACGTCACCGCCGCGCCGCTGAACAGGGCCTCGCGCGTGCCCGTGGCGACGTTGCGCCCCCGCCCCGACGCAGGCCCC
>NZ_DCNR01000066.1:0-7799 GCF_002322065.1 Dermacoccus sp. UBA1591
ACGCGGCCCTCGTCACCGCCGGAGGCGTGCACGCGGCGCGCGGGCGCGACGCGGCCGTCGTCGTCCGCATGCCGGCCGTGCTCGCGACGATGCACCTGGCCTGGGGCCTGGGCTTCCTCACCTCCCGCGTCGAGCTCGAACCCGCCGAACCGGGGCAGGCCCCGCGAGCCTGAGCGAACTCCCAGCGCGTGCTCGGTAGGCTGAGATGCCTGCGTCGTGGCACCGCCAGGTGCCGCTGCCCTCGAGCCGGTGGGCGAAGCAGCTGGTCAGCATGAAGGAAGACATGAACTCATCGAACCGCTTGGCGCGGATCTGGGACCATCGAGCGACGCTCGACACCCTCGTCCGACGTGACCTTCGCGTGCGTTATTCGCGCTCGGCGTTGGGTTACCTCTGGACCCTGATCGACCCCCTCGCCATGGCGCTGGTCTACTCGTTCGTCTTCGGCGTCATCTGGGCGAGCGACCCCTCACCGGGTGAGCCGATGGCTCAGCGGTTCAAGAACACCGACGGTGTGCCGATCGTGCTCTTCATCGTCGCCGGCATGCTCGCCTGGAACTGGTTCAACAACGTCATCAACGAGAGCGCGCGAGCGCTCTACGCGGAGCGGTTGCTCGTCCGCTCGACGAACCTTCCGCGCGAGTTGTGGGTGGCGCGCGTGGTCATCTCCAAGGGCATCGAGCACCTGCTGTCACTGCCGATCCTCATCGGATTCATGCTCTACTACTGGGCCAACGGGGAGGTGCAGCTCAGCTGGGAGCTGGTGTACTGGATCCCGGCGCTGCTCATCCAGTTCATCCTGCTCATGGGCATGGGCCTCGTCATCGCCCCGGTGGCAGCGCTCGTCGACGACTTCATCCGGATCGTCCGCATCATCCTGCGCGTGCTGTTCTACCTGACACCCATCATCTACTCGATCCATCTGCTCGCCGAGAAGGCCTCGCAGCACGGGTTCGGCTGGGCGACGACGCTCATGCAGATCAACCCGCTCACCGGCATCATCGACATGTACCGGGCGGGCTTCGTCAGCGAGCACGGCCCCGACTGGCACAGCTGGATCTTCGCCTTCGTCCTCTCGCTCGGGTGGCTCGCCTTCGGCTCCTGGGTGTTCCGCAAGCTCGAGCCCGCGATCCTCAAGGAGATCTGAGATGCCCGTCGAATGGCAGACCCCCGAGGGCAAGCCGGTCATCGAGGTCGACGACCTGGGCGTCGAGTTCCTCAAGGGCCGCAAGCGCAACCTGTCGCTGCGCGAGATCATCTACAAGCGCAAGACCTCCTACGACAAGGAGACGTTCTGGGCGCTGCGCAACGTCTCGTTCGACGTCGGCCGTGGGGAGGCCGTCGGTCTCGTCGGGGCCAACGGTGGCGGCAAGTCGACGCTGCTCAAGATGATCGCCGGCACCTTGCTTCCCGACGAGGGCTCAGCGCGCATCCACGAGGGCGTCGCCCCAATGATCGAACTCACCGGTGGCTTCATCGGCGAGTTGTCGGCTCGCGAGAACATCTACCTCATGGCCGGCCTGCACGGCATGAAGAAGGAGACGGTCGACGAGCGATTCGACGACATCGTCAAGTTCGCCGGGCCGCAGGTGCAGCGGGGGCTCGACCTGCCGTTCCGCCACTTCAGCTCCGGCATGCAGGTGCGGCTAGGCTTCTCCGTCATCACGCAGCTCGACGAGCCCATCCTCCTCGTCGACGAGGTGCTCGCCGTCGGCGACCGTGCCTTCCGCGAGCAGTGCTACGAGCGGATGGAAGGGCTTCTCGCCGAGGGACGCACGCTGTTCCTCGTCAGCCACTCCGAAGGTGACCTCACGCGCTTCTGCACGCGCGGCATCTACCTGCAGGGCGGCACCCTCGTCGGCGACGGGCCGATGAAGGAGATCATCGACCGTTACAACAAGGATCTCGACGCCGGCGTCAGCTGACCCACCTGCGATTCCCGTCCCCATCGGCGATCTTCGTCCACATTCGCGAATCGCGTCCACCTTCGCGATTTCCGTGCACCTCGGCGAATTTCGTCCACCTTCGTGCACGCCTGGCGACGACGCCTCATCGAGGCTGCGCGGACTCCTGCTCCAGTAGGCGCGCCAGGTCAGCGGCCTCCATGTCGCCTCGCACGAGCACGACGCTGCCGCCGCCCGCCAGGACGCCGGCGAGAAGCTCCGGTGACGGCGAGGCCAGGAAGTGCCGGCCGGCGTCGGTGAGTGGCGTCGTGAGGTCGGCGTACGACGTCTGACGCTCGTCGCCGGCGCCCGTCACCACGGTCAGCGCGGCGGCCGTCGGCGCCGGGACATCGAACGGGGTGAACACGTCGCCGAAGGTGCTGAGCTCCTGCGCCTCATCGATCGCATCGGTTGGCAGGGGAGCGGACGATCGACGCGCAAGCATCGCGAGCGTGACGACGACGATGTCGATGTCGACCTCGTCCGCAGGGTTCGAGGTGACGAGCACGTCGGCCTCCCGCACGATGGGGGCAGACGGCAGGGCGCCATCGTCGTCGTCGGCGTCGACGAAGACGACCTGCGCCCCGAGCGACCACACGGCCAGGCACCAGTAGGCCGTGCGCCAGTGAGCAGCGGGCAGGTGCACGATGACGCTCGAGGACGCGTCGACGTCGAGCTCCTCGCTCAAGAGGTTGGCGGCCTTGCTCACCCAGTTCGTCAGCACCTTGGCGGACAACTCGATGCGTTCACCCTGCGTGGGGCCGGGTGTGCGTTCGTAGAACGTCACCCGTGGTGCCGTCTGATCCGTCGCGACGAGGTGTTCGAGCACCTGCCACGGGGTGCGGGTCGTCATCAGGACACCACCGCGTCGAGGCGTTCCTCGACGGCGTCGCGCTCGTCGGCCGTCAGCGGGGCGTTGAGGCAGTAGGCGAGGTCGTCGATCATCTGCTGGTTGCTGCGGGTGCCGATCGCGAGGGAGTCGACGAACTGGTGCGACAAGCTGTAGGCGACGCACAGGTCGGCGACGTTGGCGCGTCCCAGTTCGTGTGCAAGAAGCACGAGCTGACGGTTGAGTTCGCTCGGGTCGAACACGGTGCCGCCGGCGAACGTCGCGTGCGTCGTGACGACGACGTCGCGCCCTCCGAGCAGCTCTCCCGCCGCGCGCAGTTGCCGGTCGGCGACACCGAGCGGGAACTGCACGTAGCCGAGCCCGGTGAGGTCGAGGGCGCGTTCGAGTTCTTCGAGCGATTCGACGTTGACGCCGATGCGGCCGACCTCGCCGCTGTCCTGGTAGTCGCGCAGGCGGTGCCAGCCGGCGCCGTCGGCGTCGTGCGCCTCGTCGACGTTCGCCATGAGCACGGCGGACGCCCGACGCCGGCCGAGTTCGGCGAAGGAACGTTCGAGCTGGGCCTCGATGACGGCGGCCGCGAGTCGAGGGTCGTTGGTGCGCATCTCACGCAGGCGGGAGATGAAGTGCAGCCGCTGTGTCAGCTGCGGCTCGCCGCACTTGTGGAGGATCTCCTCGGCGTTGTGGTCGCCTCGACCGACCTCGACGTGGTTGACGCCGCGGTTGACGGCCGTCGCGAGCATCGCGCGGATCTCCGCGGCCGACGGCGCGTTGGGGCCGGCGAACGCCTGGCCGCCGAGGATCATGACGGACTGATCGAGTTCGCTGTCGTCGCGGCGCGGCACGCTGGGACCGGCGGTGAAGGCGGGCCCGCCGATCTCTGCGATGAGGTCCGTCCATGGGACGGCGACCGGGTCCGGCTTGTTGGCGAACAGGCGGCACACCCGGTCGTAGTCGGAGAGGACATCGACGGTGCAGCGGAAGCGCTCGGGGTCGCCGGGGTTCGCGGCCGGGACGAAGTCGAGGGTCTTGACGTTGCGGCGCAACCACGGGGTCACGTGCTCGCGGTCGTACGGGTCGCTCGTCGATGCGGCGGCGCGCCGCAGATCGCGTACGCGGAAGACCTCGCATCCGAGCCCCTCGGGCATGTGTGAGACGTCGTTGCGACCGTATTCGTAACCGCCCGCATCCATGGCCTCGACGAGTTCGTCGATGAGGCTCGAATCGCCGACGGGGTTGTCGCCGGTCAGGCGGACGACGCGGTCGTCGTCGTCCATGTCCTTCGTCGCCTCGACGAAGCGGCCGAGCACGTCGTCGAGTGAGCCACGCATCGCCGGGATGTCGACGCGGGCGAGGTGGTCGAAGATGCGGGTGTCGTACTGTTCCTCACTGGTGGCGACGACGACCTCGTGGCCATCACGCGAGGCCCGGCGCGCGACGAGCTCGATCAGCGGCATCCCGCCGATCGTCATGAGCGCCTTGCCGGGCAGCCGGCTCGAGTTCAGGCGGGATTGGATGACGACGCGGGTGCGGGTCACGGTGAGCCTCCGGAGCTGCTGGGACGGTGCTGTTCGAAACAGTGCCGATTCGACGAGGGTGCGTTCGCCAGCCTAGCGAGCCAGGCTGACAAGAGCCTCCGCCACGCGGGCGCGACCCCGACCGTCGAGCAACTCCTGAGCCCGTGCGGCCCGCTCGACGCGCACGTCGCGGTCGGTGAACGCCTCGCGCAGCGCGCTCACGGCCGCGGCGCGCGCGTCATCGTCGCGTCGCAGCATCTCGAGGTCGCCGAGCCCGAGCGCCAGATCTGCATCGGCCACCATGTCGTAACCCGGGCGCTGGTTGTCGATGACGCAGACGACGCCGAGCGGGACACCGAGGCACATGAGTTCCCACACGGACGACCCGCTCGCGGTCACGACGAGGTCGCAGGCCGCGGCGCGCGCGGCGAGGTCGCTCACCGGTCCGCTCGCTCGCAGTTCGACACCGGGGGGTGCATCCGCGGCGAGGGGGGCGACCCACGTCCGGTCAGGCGTGACGACGGTGATGTCGGCGGCCAGGCCGCTGCATGCCTGCAGTACGAGAGGTGTGACGACGGGCGCCGCGCCGCACGGGTCGGTGCCGCCGAACACCTCGAGCACGCGCAGAGGGCGCTGCTCCTCGTCGGCGACGTCATCGACGGCGACGTCACCGACGGGGCGGCGCAGCGCGAGCACGTCGTCACGAAAGAGGGTGTAGTCCGCCCCTGCGAGGGCGAGCTGTCCCGCGCCGACGGCACGAGGCGTCGCACCGGGATTCTGGTCGACGTAGAGGTCGGCGTCTTGATCAGCCGAGAACGGCCCGTCCACCATCGCCATGACGACGACGCCGGCTCGCCGCAGCCACACGCCCCAGCGCGGACCCAGGTCGTAGCGATCCAGTACGCACCACCGCGCGTCGAGATCGAGCACGAGCGTGGCGAGGTCGTCGGGGTCGGTGGGGCAGGGGTGCACGAGAACGCCGGCCTCGGCGTAGGCCGACGCCACCCATGCCACATCGAGATCGCCCGCGAGGTGCACCTCGATGCCTCGTCCGCGCAACTCCTGGGCGAGCGCAAGCAATCGCATCGCGTGCCCGACGCCGATGGTCGGTGTGGCATCGGCGCGCAGCACGACGCGACGGGTGGGGGAGGAAGGCGTCGTCGCGGCGGGCTCGCCGGGCCACGCAGCGGGAGACGGGGAACGAGAAGCGTCCATGCGTCGATGCTCTCACCCCGCCTGCACGGTCGGGGGGCGCCTACGGGCCGGGTGCTAGCCTTGACCTGATATCGAGCAGAACGGTGAGGCGCCACGTCGCGTGGCGTTTGCTCCGGCGTCACCGACGTACGACATGATTTGGGAGCCCGCGTGAGCATTCTTGACGATTCGTCCATCCTGGTCACCGGTGGTACCGGTTCCTTCGGCAAGGCCTTCATCACGAAGCTGCTCGCCGAGCACAACCCCAAGCGCGTCGTCATCTACTCGCGTGACGAGTTGAAGCAGTGGGAGTGCCGCGCGCTGTTCAAGGACGACCCGCGCCTGCGCTGGTTCATCGGTGACATCCGTGACCTCGACCGCCTCAAGCGCGCCATGCACGGCGTCGACTACGTCGTGCACGCCGCGGCGCTCAAGCAGGTCGACACGGCCGAGTACAACCCGTACGAGTTCGTCAAGACGAACGTCATCGGTTCGCAGAACGTCATCGAGGCGTGCATCGACGCGGGCGTCAAGAAGGTCGTCGCACTGTCGACCGACAAGGCCTCGAGCCCGATCAACCTCTATGGCGCGACGAAGCTGACGGCCGACAAGCTGTTCATCCTCGGCAACCACTACGCCGCCGCCTACCCGACGCGCTTCGCCGTCGTGCGCTACGGCAACGTCATGGGCTCGCGTGGTTCGATCATCCCGAAGTTCAAGGCGATGCACGAGGCCGGCGAGTCGCTGCCGATCACCGATCTGCGCTGCACCCGCTTCTTCATCACCCTCGACGACGCCGTGCAGATGGTGCTCGACACCTTCGACCTCATGCAGGGCGGCGAGTTGCTCGTGCCGCGCATCCCGTCGATGAAGGTCACCGACCTCGCGCAGGCCATCGCCCCCGGCGCGCAGATGCACGACGTCGGCCTGCGCCCCGGCGAGAAGCTGCACGAGGAGATGATCTCCCCGGAGGAGGGCCGCCGCGCGGTGATCGTCAAGGACGGCAAGTACTTCGTCCTGCAGCCCGACTTCGCGACGTGGGGCTACGAGCCGCCGAAGGACGGCAAGCCCGTCGAGGACGGCTTCCACTACTCCTCGGGCGACAACGACCAGTGGTACACGATCGAGCAGCTGCAGCAGATGCTCGCCTCGGGCATCTGAGGGCGCGCGGATGCTGCCCTACGGCCGTCAGTCCATCAACGACGCCGACATCGCCGCCGTGCAGGAGGTGCTGTCGGGTGACTGGCTGACCACCGGCCCGTACGTCGAGTCGTTCGAGAAGCAGATCGGCGAACTGGCCGGCGTCGCCGAGCCGGCGGTCTCCGTCACCTCCGGCACGGCTGCGCTGCACGTCGCGTACGCCGCGGCCGAGGTCGGCCCGGGCGACGAGGTCATCACGACCCCGCTGACGTTCCTCGCAACGGCGACCGCGGCGGCGCTGCTGGGCGCCAAGATCGTCTTCGCCGACATCAGCGAGGACACGGGCAACCTCGACCCCGAGGCCGCCGCCGCCGAGGTCACCGCCTCGACGAAGGTGATCGCGGGCGTCGACTACGGCGGCCACCCCATCGACGCCCCCGCGCTGTCGAAGGTCGCGAAGGATGCGGGCGCGTACCTGCTCGAGGACGCGGCGCACTCCGTCGGCGGCTCGCTGGACGGTGTGCCGGTCGGTTCCCTCGCGGACATCACGACGTTCTCCTTCTTCCCGACGAAGAACCTCACGACGGGTGAGGGCGGCGCCGTCGTCGCGAAGGACGCCGGCGTCCTCGAGCGCGCGCGCCGGTTCAAGGGCATCGGCATGGTGCGCGAGGCCGACCAGCTGCGTCATCCCGACGAGGGCGCGTGGTGGTACGAGATGCCCGAACTGGGCCTCAACTACCGGCTCAACGACCTGCAGGCCGCGCTTGGCTCGAGCCAGCTGACGCGACTGGAGCAGTTCAAGACGCGCCGTCAGGAGCTGACGGACCGCTACAACGAGGGCCTCGCGGGCATCGAGCAGCTGACGTTGCCCGGCCACCGCGCGGGCGCGGAACCGGTCTGGCACCTCTATCCGCTGCGCATCACCGACGGCCGACGCCGCGAGCTGTTCGACCATCTGCGTGCGCAGGGCATCGGTGTGCAGGTCAACTACATCCCGGTCTACTGGCAGCCGTACTTCGCCGATCTCGGCTACAAGCGCGGCATGTGCCCGAAGGCCGAGGCCTACTACGAGCAGGAGATCAGTCTGCCGATGTTTCCCGACCTCGCCGACTCGGACGTCGATCGGGTCATCGAGATCATTCGGACGTTCTGCGGGGC
>NZ_DCNR01000094.1:0-183 GCF_002322065.1 Dermacoccus sp. UBA1591
GGCGCTGCGCGAGCAGTTCCGCGATGGGTCGCGACGGGCCGAGCGCGCCCGTCGAGCGCGCGTTGTCGTGCGGCGCAACGGCTTTCGCGACGTCGACCCGCACGTGGTAGCCGCCGCAGAACAACAGCGGCACGGCGACGACCTCGTCGAACTCGGGCACCAAGCGCGCCACGACGTCCGCGA
>NZ_DCNR01000094.1:501-1731 GCF_002322065.1 Dermacoccus sp. UBA1591
CGGTGACGGTGAGGTCGGGGCGCGCGGCGCGAACCGCGTCGGCGAGATCGTGGACGACCCGCCGGCCCTGTGGGCTCGCCGTCCCGTGGGCGACGAGGACGAGTGCGGCTCGCCGGCCGCCACGCGCGGGCGCCGTTGCAACAGCGGAGGATTCAGGGGGCGCGAGATCGGGCGCGGTCGGGGCGACCGTCATGTCGTCAGGCATGGCCGTCATTGTGCCCGCCGAGGGTGTCGGCGACCAGGCGCGTCAAGGCGCCGAGGCGAAAGCGCGTCGGCACGATCGGTTCGACGCCGCACTCGCGCAGCGGCGCCGCGGTGGTGTCACCGACGCAGGCCGCGATGACGCGCCCCTCGCGCAGCATGTCCAGCACGGCATCCTGTTGACCCGAGGCGCGCGCGGCGTCGAGAAAGGCGAAGACGCCGGGAGCTGCGGTGAACGCGACGACATCGACGTCGGATCGCGCGACGAGATCGACGGCGCGCGCGACGGCAGAGGGGTCGGGCGCCGGGCCCCAGCGGTAGACGACGAGCGAGACGACGTCAGCACCTGCGGCGCGCAGGGTCTCGTCGATGCCGTCGGAACCGGCGCCGTGGTGTTGCACAGCGACGCGGACGCCGTCGAGCGACTCCCCGCGCAGACGTTCCTTGATCTCCTCGGCCGTCTCCGAGGCGGCCGTCCACGTGACCTCGAGACCCGCTCCGACGACAGCGCCGCGCGCCTTCGGCCCGCGGGCGTAGATGCGAGTCGTCCGCAGTGCGTCGAGGAGTCGCTCGCGCAGCCCGGCCGCCTCGGCGGCCTCGAACCAGCCCCGGAACCCGATGCCCGTCGTCACCACGAGCAGGTCGGGCGGCTCCTCGATCAGCGCGCGGGTATGGGCGAGCAGCTCAGGGTCGTCGACGTGCGGCACGTGCGACATAGTCGCTGCCCGGATCACCTCGGCGCCGCGACGTTCGAGCGGTGCGGCGAACTCATCGGCCTTGCGCTGCGCGGTGATGACGATGCGCCGCCCGGCGAGGTCGTGCGGCGCCCGTCGTTGCTGGGGAGCGGAATCCGAAGCGAACTCCACCGAAGCGACGGCAGAGGCGTGCGACGCACGCCGAGCGGCGTCTCGAGGGGCGCTCGCGCCGTCCGGCTGCTGGTCACGCATCGGTCTCACCCGTCCCCTCGGTGGTGGCTTGCTGCGTCGTCATGGCGATGATCGCCGCGTCGGGCAGGACGTCGACGACGTC
>NZ_DCNR01000094.1:2056-12512 GCF_002322065.1 Dermacoccus sp. UBA1591
GGCGAGCTCGGCGAGGGTGGAACGCACGACCTGCTGCTGCGGCGTCCACGCACGGTGGACGACGCCCGCGGGCGTCGCGGCCGGTTTGCCGTGCGCGACGAGGCCGGCCGTCAGCTCGCCCAGGCGTCCCATCCCCATGAGGACGACGATGGTGTGCGGCCATGCCGCCAGCGCCGGCAGCGCCAGTTCGTCGTGCCCGGAGAGCACGAGCAGGCCCGCCGACGATCCGCGATGCGTCACCGGGATGCCGCCGGCGAGCGGCGCGGAGAGCGCGCTCGTCACGCCGGGCACGACATCGACGTCGATGCCGTGCGCATGGCAGGACAGGTATTCCTCCCCCCCGCGGCCGAGCAGGTACGGATCGCCGCCCTTGAGGCGCACCACCCGCCGCCCGGCCCGCGCCTCACGCACGAGAATCGCGTTGATCTCGCCCTGCGGAACGGGGTGATGGTGCGGGCTCTTGCCGACGTCGATGATCTCGGCGCTCAGATCGAGACGCGCCAGTTCGTCCCGCGGGCCAAGGCGATCGGCGACGATGACGTCCGCCTGCTCGAGCTCGCGCAGGGCACGCAGCGTCAGCAGGTCGAGCGAACCCGGTCCGCCGCCGACGAGGACGACGCGCCCCGCCGCGACTGCGTCGCTCATCCGTTCCTCCTCGCTGCGGCCCTTCGTGTTCACTCCCCGACCTTAGGCAGCGACGCGCCGCGGCCGCCGTGATGTTCGTGACGCGAGAAGCGTCGCGCACTCACGCCCGCGCAGCACCCGTCGAGCAGTTTCATGATCGGCGCTCCACGGCACGAACCCGCACACCGCCGGCGATCAATCGGCGAATGAGCTCAGTGGCGCGCACGGGCAGCGCGCCACCCGCGACCAACGCGTCGTACATGCGCTCCGGCACGTCGTAGTGGTCGACGTCGAACGCAGCATCCGGAACGCCATGATCGTGCGCGAAGGCGTGCAGCTCGTCGAGCGAGCTGTCGGAGACGAGATGCGAGAACACCGTGCCCCACGCGGGCCACATCGGCGGGTCGATGAGGATGGCCATCGTCCCATCATCGCGGTTGGCCGGGCACATCGCCACCGTCCCCGCCGCAGGCGACCGACCTGGCGAGGCGGCCGGACGATCAGCGCGTCGTCTGCTCCGGTTCTGCGTAGTCGCTCGTGCGCTCGCCCAACTCGATCATCCCGTCGCGCTCACGCACGGCCCAGGTGCCGAGACGGACGGCGCGGTCGGCGACGTCCTCGCCCGTCCGCACGTCGAAGGCCTGCTTGTACAGCGGCGACTGGATGACGTCGTACGTCTGACCGTCGAGAGTGCGCGTCCCGACGACGCCGCGGGCGATGACGTTCGCGAGGGCGTACGGGTCACGGTGGCCGACGGCGAACACCTCGTCGTTCGCGAGGCGCACGAGGGCGACCTGCGCGCCGTCCGGCGTGAGTGCCGCAACGGCCCGCTCCGGTGTCAGCCGGTCGACGGCGCACAGCGGGGTCCACGAGGTACCGGCCTCGCTAGGTGTGGGGGTTGTCATCCCTGGCCTCCTTGTGCAGCGCCTGCGCCGACGGGGATGCGCTCGCCTGCGATCCGGACGGGACGTCGGTTGGAGTCGATGAGTTCGAGGGTGGCGTCGGCCTTCTCGGCCGGGGTCGCCGGGCGGGGCTGGTCACGTTCCACGACGTAGAGCAGATCGGGGTCGACGTTCGTGTCGTCGTTGACGAAGGCCGTGAACCGGGCGAGCTTCTCAGGGTCCTCCAGGACGTCGCGCCACTCGTCGGAGTAGGCGTTGACGTGACGTTCCATCATCGCGTCGAGGTCGGCGCAGATGCCCAACGCGTCGTCCATGATCACCTCGCGCAGGTGCTCGGTGCCGCCCTCGAGCTCGGCGAGCCACGGCGCGGTGCGCTGCAGCCGCTCGGCTGTCGAGATGTAGAACATGAAGAACCTGTCGATGGTGCGGATCAGTTCTTCTTCGTCGAGGTCCTCAGCGAGCAACTGCGCGTGCACCGGCTTGAAGCCACCGTTACCCCCGACGTAGAGGTTCCACCCGTTCTCCGTCGCGATGATGCCGGCGTCCTTGCCGCGCGCCTCGGCGCACTCGCGCGCGCACCCGGAGACACCCATCTTGAGCTTGTGCGGGCTGCGCAGCCCCTTGTACCGGGTCTCGAGGTCGATCGCGAGACGGACGGAGTCGCGCACGCCGAAGCGGCACCAGGTCTGCCCGACGCACGACTTCACCGCACGCAAGCTCTTGCCGTATGCCTGGCCGCATTCGAAGCCCGCGTCGAGCAACTCGCGCCAGATGGCGGGGAGCTGGTCGATGCGGGCACCGAACATGTCGATGCGCTGGGCGCCGGTGATCTTCGTGTAGAGGCCGTACTTCTCGGCGATCTGCCCGATCGCGACGAGACCCGACGGCGTCACCTCACCACCCGGGATGCGCGGCACGACCGAGTACGTACCGTCCTTCTGCATGTTGGCGAGGACGTGATCGTTCGTGTCCTGCATCGTCGCCTGCTGACCGTCGAGCACGTGGCCGTTCTCGAGACTGGCGAGGATGTTGGCGATCGTCGGCTTGCACACGTCACAGCCACGCCCGGCGCCGAAACGCTCGATGACGTCGTCGAAGGACGTGAGCCTCGCGACCTTGATCGCGTTGAACAGCTGGCTTCGTGACAACGGCATGTGCTCGCACAACGACCTGTCGACCTCGATACCGGCCTTCGCCTGCTCGACCTCGACGAGCTTGATGACGAGCGGCAGGCATGATCCGCACGAGGTCCCTGCCTTGGTGCAGGTCTTGATGTCCGAGACCGTCGTGGCACCGTCCGCGAACGCCGCACGGATCTGGCCCGCACTCACGTTGTTGCACGAGCAGACGCCCGCGTCGTCGGGCAGTTCGAGGTTGATCTCGGCCTTCGCGCCGCGTTCGTCCTCGGGGATGACGAAGGCGCTCGGCGCTGCGAGGTCGTGGCCGACCATCGCCCGCAGGCTCGGGAACGCGCTCGCATCACCGACGAGCACTCCGCCGAGGAGGGTGTGTCCGTCATCGGCGACGACGAGCTTGCGGTACCAGCCGGTCATGGCATCCGAGTAGACGACCTCGCGCGCGCCGGGCGTCGCGGCGAACGCGTCGCCGAAGCTCGCGACGTCGACGCCCATGAGCTTGAGCTTCGTCGAGGAATCGGCGCCGTCGAAGTCCGGCGCTTCGCCGAGCAGATGCGCAGCGGCGATCTCGGCCATCGTGTACCCGGGTGCGACGAGGCCCCACACCTCCCCCTGGATGCACGCGACCTCACCGATCGCGTGGATGGCCGGGTCCGTCGTGGCGCAGTGGGTGTCGACGAGGACGCCGCCGCGAGGCCCGAGCTCGAGGCCCGCGGCACGCGCGAGTTCGTCGCGAGGACGGATGCCCGTGGCGAAGACGACGACGTCCACGTCGTCCCGCTCGCCACTCGCGTAGTCCATCGAGGCGACGCGACCGTCGTCGCCCGCGTTGATGCGTGCCGTGGCGGTCGAGGTGCGCACGTGCACGCCGGTGCCTTCGATGATGCGCTTGAGATCCTCGCCGCCTCCCGCGTCGACCTGCATGGGCATGAGGCGGTCAGCGAACTCGACGACCGTCGTATCCGCTCCCATCGCCTGCAGCGCGCCACCGGCCTCGAGGCCGAGCAGACCACCTCCGATGACGGCGCCGCGCACCTGCCGCTCGGGGTGGCGTCCGGCCGTGTCCGAGACGTAGCGCCGAAGCGCCTCGACATCGTCGAGGGTGCGGTAGACGAAACAACCCGTGACGTCGCGCCCCTCGATGGGCGGCACTGCGGCGTGCGAGCCCGTTGCCAGGATGAGGGCGTCGTAGGAGATGTGCTCGCCGCCCTCCGTCTCGACGGCTCGCGCGTCTCGGTCGATGCCGGTGACGAGCGTGCCCGTGCGCAACGTCACCCGTTCGTCGTCCCAGACACTCTCGTCGAGCAGCAGATCTGACGCGGTGGAGCCCGAGAAGAAGCTCGTCAGATGCACCCGGTCGTACGGCGCGAACGGCTCGTCACCGATGACCGTTAGCGAGACGCGGCGCGCGTCGTCCTTCGCGAGGAGCGTCTCGGCGAACTTGTGGGCCACCATCCCCGCGCCGATGACGACGACGTGGGTGGGTCTGTCTTGGCGCATGCTTCCTCCGGAACGGGTCGTGTCATCCCACCGTACGAGCGCACCGGGACGTCGGCGAAGGGGCCATGGTCCCGATTCACCGGGTGTTCACCTGCAGCGGTGTCCAGCTCCGTGGCGACGGGCGCGCACCCCTGAGGCACAGACGAACGAGCCGCCACCGGTGACGGTGACGGCTCGTTCGCGCACAGCCAAGAGGCGCGGCGTGACAGACGCTCAGGCGAGGCCGAGATCTTCCATCGAGAAGGCGCTGACGTAGGTGAGGCCCTCGGCCTCGATCTTCTCCTGCGCACCGGTGGCACGGTCGGCGATGGTCGCGACGCCGACGACCTCGGCGCCCTCCTCACGGCACGCGGCGACGGCTTCCAACGGCGAGGCACCCGTCGTCGTCGTGTCCTCGACGACGAGCACGCGACGACCCTTGATCGAGGGGCCCTCGATGCGCTGCTGCAGGCCGTGCGCCTTGCCGGCCTTGCGGACGACGAACGCGTCGACCTGCTCCCCCGCAGCAGCCGCAGCGTGCAGCATCGACGTCGCGACGGGGTCAGCACCAAGCGTCAGACCGCCGACGGCGACGTAGTCGAAGTCCCTCGTCAGATCGCGCATGACGCGTCCGACGAGCGGCGCAGCCTCGCCGGAGAGAGAGATGCGACGCAGATCGACGTAGTAGTCGGCCTCCTTGCCGCTGCTCAACGTCACCTTGCCGTGCACGATGGCGTTGTCCTTGATGAGTTGCAGCAGGCGGGCGCGGTCTTCGGCGATGTTCGTCATGCCGTCCATTCTATTTGGCGGGGGTTCCTCAGTCGCGCGGCCGATGACGGTTGCTCAAAGCGCCCGCGCGCACGATGGAGCGCGGCACGTGGCGCAGCAACTGCGTCGCGACCTTGTACTGCTTCCCCGGCACCGAGATGACGCGGCCGGCGTCGACGTCGGCGAGGCAGTCGCGCACGAGGCGGTCGGCGTCGAGCCAGAGTCGCTTGCCGATGGCCGAGGTCTTGTCGACGTCGATGTCGGCGCTCGCGTGGAAGTCGGTGTGGGTGAAACCTGGGCACAGCGCGGTCACCGTGACGCCCGTGCCCGCGAGCTGGCCGGCGAGCGACTCGCTGAACACGGTGACATACGACTTCGCCGCCGAGTAGGTGCCGCTCGCCATGAACCCCGCGACCGACGAGACGTTGATGATCGCGCCCCGCCCCCGCTCACGCATCGCGCGGCCTGCGGCGTGGCTGAGCACGACGACGGCCTTGACCATGACGTCAACGGAGGCGATCTCCTTCTCGACGTCGGTGTCGAGGAACGCCGTCTTGAGCCCGAAGCCGGCGTTGTTGACGAGCACCTCGATGGGGTCGCTCGCCTGCGCGACACGCTCGGCGACGCGCTTGAGATCGTCAGCGTTGGCGAGGTCGGCCGCGAGGACCTCGGCGTGCACGCGGTAGCGCTTCTCGAGGTGTGCCTTGAGCTCCTCGAGCCGGTCGGCGCGCCGCGCGACCAGGACGACGTTGTCGCCGCGCGCCGCCAGCTGCTCGCAGAACTCCTTGCCGATGCCGGCGCTCGCGCCGGTGACCAGTGCCCATTTCGTCATGCTCACCACTGTGCCACTCGTCGCCGACAACCGCAGGATCCCGCTGGTTTCGAGGGTTGTCGCAGGGCCCGTCTAGGGTTGAGGCATGCGAATCGCCACGTGGAACGTCAACTCCATCCGCACCCGCGTCGACCGCGTCATCGCCTTCCTCGAACGTGGTGACGTCGACGTGCTCGCCATGCAGGAGACGAAGTGCAAGGACGAGCAGTTCCCCATGGCCCGCTTCGAGGAAGCCGGGTACGAGGTCGCCCATCACGGGCTGAACCAGTGGAACGGTGTCGCGATCGCCTCGCGCGTCGGCCTCGAGGACGTGCAGATCGGCTTCGAGGACATGCCCGGCTTCGGCGACCCCATCGCGGCGGAGGCCCGCGCCATCGCCGCCACGTGCGACGGGGTGCGCATGTGGTCGCTCTACGTGCCGAACGGTCGCGAGATCGGCCACCCGCACTACGAGTACAAGCTCGACTGGCTCGCCGCGCTGCGCGCCGACGGCGAGAAGTGGCTCACCGAGAACCCCGAGGCGCAGATCGCGCTGACGGGTGACTGGAACATCGCGCCGAGAGACGAAGACGTCTGGGATCCGGCGTTCTTCGAGGGCAAGACGCACGTGACGCAACCCGAGCGTGACGCGTTCCAGGCGATGATCGACACAGGCTACGCCGACGTGGTGCGCCCGCACACGAACGAGCCGCGCACCTACACGTACTGGGATTACACGCAGCTGCGTTTCCCCAAGAAGCAGGGCATGCGCATCGACTTCGCCCTGTGCTCCCCCGCCCTCGCCGGGCGCGTCCAGGGCGCCGTCATCGACCGCGACGAGCGCAAGGGCAAGGGTGCGAGCGACCACGCGCCCGTCATCGTGCAGCTCGACTGACAGCGTCTTGACTGACGAGTCGGCTGGCAGCGTGACGGCGCACGGTGCGATCAGCCGAGCCCAGCTGCGTCAGTCCGTGTCGTTCGAGTCAGTCCTGCGTGACGCAACCGGCACTGACTGACGCAGTGGCGGCGCGAGCAGCGCCATCACGCGCCGTCGGCTGTGTCGGTGCGCGATGGCGGCGGTCGGCCCCGTTAGGTTGGTGCGGTGAGCACTGTGGCAGAGGTGGACGTCGTCGTCGTCGGCACCGGTTTCTCCGGGATCGGCATGGCCGTGGCGCTGCAGGACGCCGGCCGCAGCTTCGTCATCCTCGAGAAGGCCGACGAGATCGGTGGCACGTGGCGTGACAACCGTTATCCCGGTGTTGCCTGCGATGTGCCGAGCCACCTGTACTCGTTCAGCTTCGAGCTCAACCCGTACTGGTCGCACACCTATTCGCGCGGTGACGTCATCCAGGACTATCTGCTCGCCGTCGTCGAGAAGTACGAGCTGCGCGAGCACATCCGCTTCGACACGGCGCTGCACGCCGCCGACTTCGACGAGTCGAGCGGCGTGTGGACGATCGCGACGCACTCCTCGGACGGTTCGACGCACACCGTCACCGCCCGCGCACTCGTGCTCGGCGTCGGTGCGCTGCACCTGCCGCACATCCCCCTCATCGACGGGCTGCACACGTTCGCCGGCGAACTCATCCACACCGCAGCCTGGCCTCGCGACAGTTCGATGTTCGGCCGCCGCGTCGGCATCATCGGCACGGGCGCCTCGGCTGTGCAGTGCATCCCGGCGCTCGCCGAGGACGCCGAGCACCTCACCGTCTTCCAGCGCAGCGCACCGTGGATCATGCCGCAGCGCAACAGCGAGTACTCCGACGCGACGATCGACCGCTTCCGGCGTCACCCCGCGCTCATGCGGGCCCATCGGGCTGCACTGCGCCGACGCAACGACCTGCCTGCCGTCGCGTTCGACAGCCAGCCGCGGCTGCTCGAACTCGCCTCCCGCGAGGCCCGACGGCACCTGGCCAACCAGATCAAGGATCCGCAGCTGCGCGAGAAGCTGACCCCCACCTACACGATGGGGTGCAAGCGCGTCCTGCTGTCCGACACGTACTACCCTGCCCTCGCGCGCGCCGACGTCGACGTCGTGACCGACGACGTCGTGGGCGTGACGCCCGACGGCGTCGTCACCGCCGACGGAACCCTGCACGAGGTTGACGCCCTCGTGCTGGCCACCGGCTTCGACCCCCGCGGCTCGTACGCCCACCTCGACATCACCGGGCGTGACGGCCGCTCGTTCGCCGAGGAATGGCAGAACGGTGTCGAGTCCTATCTCGGCGTGACGATGGCCGACTTCCCCAACCTCTTCATGCTGCTGGGGCCCAACACGGGCCTGGGGCACACGAGCGTCGTGCTCATGATCGAAGCGCAGATCGCCCACGTCATGACGCTGCTCGACGAACGCGATCGCCGAGGCGCCCACGCCGTCGAGGTGCGCCCCGAACTCGTGCCCGCCTTCACGCGTGAGATGCGCGAACGCAGCGGTCGCTCGGTGTGGACGCAGGGCGGCTGCACCTCCTGGTACCTCGATGACGACGGCGAGAACCGCACCCTGTGGCCCGGCGGGGTCGGCGAATACGAACGGCGCCTCACCGAGCCGTCGGCCGTCGACTTCCTCTTCACCTGAGCACATCGGCGAGCCGGCCGGAGTCGTTCGCCTTACCTGCGCTCCCGCGCCTTGTCATGCGCGAACGAGAGCCCGGCTACCGTCGCCCGATGCCGGCGAGTTGCGCCTGACGATGGCGCTCCCGATGAGTCATCCGCGCGAGGACGAGTTGCTCAGGCGTCCGACGGTTCTTGGCCTGCTGGAACGAGACGGCGTAGATGAGCGGGCCCACGACGGGCAGGACGCCGACGAGCAGGGCCCAGCGGTACATGGCGTCCTCGGTGTCGGCGACGAGACTCGGCCACTTCTTGAGGCTGCGGGTCGCCACGATGGCACCGGTGAGCCACAGCGCCGGGGCGACGACGAAGAGCAGGACGGCGACGACGACGAACCAGTGGATGAACGTCGCGAGCGCCTCCGCGTTGGGATCGTCCGCGACCGCGAGCACACCGTGAGTTGCGAAGATAGTCATGCGTCGACGGTAGGCATGTCACGGGGTGTGCCGTCGGCGCCGGCCGCAAACCCTGTGGACGAGGGTGCAGGACGGCCGCGGAAGGCCGCGCAGCCGTCATCGTCCACAGCCGTCGGCGCCCCTGCGTCACCCCACGGGGTTGCCGGGGCGCCCCCGGCGCGGCTCAGCTGACGACGTCGCCGGGGTCGATCTGCTCCCCCGGCTTCACGACATCGCGCACGGTGGCACCCGCGCCGATGACGGCGATGTCCGCGTCGCGCGCCGCGGTGGCGGCAGGGGCTGAGCCGACGCGCGCTCCTCGGCGCACCGCGACGTCGACGTCGACGATCGCGGTGCGCACCTCGGCACCCTTCTCGATGACCGTGCCGTCGAGCACCACGGCATCCTCGACGACGGCCCCCGCGCGCACGATCACGCCGGGCCCGAGCACCGAGCGGCGCACGGTGCCGGCGATGTCGCACCCTGGCGACAGGTAGGACGCGTCGACGACGGCCCCTTCGCGCACGCGCGCCGCGCACTTGTTCGTCGCGAGGGTGCGCATCGGCCACGCCTCGTCGTCGAAGATCGGCACGTCACCACGCACGAGGTCGCGGTGAGCGCGCAGGTAGGTCTCGGGCCGGCCCATGTCCATCCAGTACGCCTCGAGCGCGTGGGTGCGCACACGTCCACGCGCGACGAGCGTCGGGATGAGGTGCTCGGCGAAGTCGCCGAGGCCGGTGTCGTCCTCGTCGTCGGCTTCAGGGCGCGTCGCTTTCTCGGCTTCGTCGAGGGCGTCAAGCAGCGCTGCCGTGCGGTAGATGAAGACCTCCGCGGAGATCGTTCCGTGGGCCGGGTCCTCGGGCTTCTCGTCGATGCGGGTGACCTTGCCGGTGGCGTCGCTCGTCACGACAGCCTTGTTCGACGCCTCCGTCACGGGCACCTCGGTGGTGACGATGGTGAGGTCGGCGCCCTTGGCGAGGTGAGCGGCGACGACGTCCCGCAGGTCGAGCGTGAACACCTGATCGGCGCTCAGCACGACGGTCACGTCAGCGTTCTCGTCGGCGATCTGATGACGGATGCGGTACAGGTCGTCCGCGTTGCCGGTGGCGAACCCACCCGTGCGCGCGGCGTCGATCTCCTCGGGCACGATGCGGCGGAAACCGCCGTCGTTGCGGTCCAGATCCCAGGGGCGTCCGTGCTGCAGGTGCTTGTCGAGCGTGCCCGCGCGGTACTGCACGGAAACCCAGACGCTGGAGATGCCCGAGTTGACGAGGTTCGACATGGCGATGTCGACGAGCTGGTGCGTGCCGCCGAACGGCAGCGCCGGTTTCGCGCGGTGCGTGGTGAGCACACCCATCCGTGAGCCCTTACCTCCGGCCTGGACGATGGCGAGCACGCGCGGAGCGTCGGTCAGGGGCATGTGAGCGGCCATGCCGCCATCCTGCCAAGGCGACCTCCCCGCGTCGAGCCGGCGTCGCATCCTGTGTTCATGACCGCCCCGCCGCACACCCCGCACCGGGCACCTCGCGTCTCACGCGGGAAACTCATGCCTCCCGTCGTGGGGCGTCAGCGCTCAGCGCCTCGAGGGTGCCGGTGCCGTCATCAGCCGCGCCGGTGAAGCCGAGCTGACGCCATGCCTCATACGCGACGACGGCGACCGCGTTGCCGAGGTTGAGGCTGCGGTTGTCGGGGCGCATGGGGATGCGCAGTCGCTCGTCAGCGCTGAACGTC
>NZ_DCNR01000094.1:12652-16170 GCF_002322065.1 Dermacoccus sp. UBA1591
CGTCAGCGCGAGCCACCGCCCGGGGCAAGCGGCGCGGGCCGCGTCGACGTCCGCGTGCACGTGGACGTCGGCCAACTCGTGGTAGTCGAGCCCGCCGCGGCGCAGCAGGCGGGCGTCCATCGAGAAACCGAGCGGTTCGACGAGGTGCAGGCTCGCGCCGACGTTCGCGGCGAGGCGGATGATGTTGCCGGTGTTGGGCGCGATCTGCGGCGCGACGAGGACGATCTGCACGCCCGCGAACCTACCAGCGTCACGTCATGTACTGCGGCGCCTCTTCGCGCAGGTCGATCTTGCGGATCTTGCCCGTCACCGTCATCGGAAATTCATCCATGACGCGCACGTAGCGCGGCACCTTGTAGTGCGCGAGCTTGCCGTCGCAGTAGGCGCGCAGCGATTCGACCGTCAGCGGCTCCGCGCCGTCGACCATCCGGACGCATGCCATGAGTTCCTCGCCGTACTTCTCGTCGGGCACGCCGATGACCTGTGCGTCGACGATGTCGGGGTGGTTGTAGAGGAACTCCTCGATTTCTCGCGGGTAGATGTTCTCGCCGCCGCGGATGACCATGTCCTTGATGCGCCCCGTGATCGCGACGTACCCGTCGTCGTCCATGGCGGCGATGTCGCCTGTGTGCATCCAGCCGTCGACGATGGCTTCGGCGCTCTTGTCGCCCTGGTTCCAATAGCCGAGCATGACCGAGTACCCCTTGGTGCACAGCTCACCCGGCTCGCCGCGCTTGACGGGCTCGTACGTGACGGGGTCGACGACCATGACCTCGAGGTGCGGGCCGACGCGCCCGACCGTCTGCGTGCGCTGCTCGACGGTGTCGTTCTTGCGTGTCTGCAACGACACGGGCGAGGTCTCCGTCATGCCGTAGCAGATGGAGACCTCCTCCATATGCATGCGCTCCATGACCTGACGCATGGTGTGCTCGGGGCATGGCGAGCCGGCCATGATGCCGGTGCGCAGGCTCGTCAGGTCGTAGCGGTCGAAGTCGGGCAGCGCGAGTTCGGCGATGAACATGGTCGGCACGCCGTAGAGGCTCGTACACCGTTCGTCTACCACGGTCTGCAGGGTGACGGCGGCGTCGAAGCCGGGCGCGGGGATGACCATCGTCGCGCCGTGCGAGGTGCAGGCGAGGTTGCCCATGACCATGCCGAAGCAGTGGTAGAACGGCACGGGGATGCAGACGCGGTCCTCGGCTGTGTACGAACAGAGTTCGCCGACGAAGAAGCCGTTGTTGAGGATGTTTCGGTGACTCAGCGTCGCGCCCTTGGGGAAGCCGGTCGTGCCGCTCGTGTACTGGATGTTGATGGCGTCGGTGTTCTTCAACGTCTTCTGGACGGCGGCGAGGCGCTCGCGTCCGCCCTCCGCGGCGAGAGCCTTCGCGCCCGCGTCGGCGAGGTCGCTCCACGACGTCTCGCCGATGAGAACGACGCGCGCGAGGTCGGGGCACTCGCCGCGCACCTGCTCGATCATGCGCGCGTAGTTGCTCGTCTTGAACTTCGGGGCGGCGATCAGTGTCGTGATGCCGGCCTGGCCCAGCACGTACTTGAGTTCGTGGCTGCGGTAGGCGGGGTTGATGTTGACGAGGATGGCGCCGATCTTGGCCGTCGCGTACTGGGTGAGCGTCCACTCGGGGCAGTTGGGCGCCCAGATGCCGACGCGGTCGCCCGTCGCGACGCCGGCGTCGAGCAGTGCCAGGGCCAGTGCGTCGACGTCGTGGAGGAACTCGGTGTACGTCCAGCGACGGCCGCTCGCCACGTCGACGAGCGCCTCACGATCGGGATGTGCGGCGACGGTCGCGTCGAGGTTGTCGCCGATCGTCTGCTCGATAAGAGGCGATTCGGGCGCCCCACGCGTGTGGCTGAGCGTCGGGTCGAGGTCGTTCTCGAGGGTGTCGGTGGCGGACATCGGCTCTCCTCCGGTCGCGTCATCCGTGACTCGCATCACAGGATTTCAGTGAACCACATCACACCGTCTCGGTTAATGGTTCTTAACTGAATTTCTCGACGGGCGGAACGACCCGGCTTCACCCAGCAGGGCGCAGCGCCGCGAGCGCCATCGCGCGCAGGACGGCTCGGGTGCGTTCGCGGTGAGCTTCGACCGCGGTCTTCGTCCTGCCGGTCGAGTGCGGCGTCGAGTTGAGCGCGCCGAAGCCGGCGTGGGCCTTGATGCGGGCTTCGTCGTCGCTGAGAGAGGGGTCGACGTCGCGCAGCACGCCGACCCAGATCTCGACATATTGGCGCTGCAGCTGCCGCACGTCGCGACGAGCGGCTGCGTCGAGGCTTGCGAGATCGCGGCCCTGCACGCGGATGAGCGCCGGCTTGGTCAGGGAGAAGTCGATGTGGAAGTCGACGAGGTTCTCGAGCGCCTCGTCAGCCGTGGCGGCGTCGGCGACGACGCGCGAACCGTTCTCGAGGAGATATCGACTGATGCCGACGAGCAGTTCGGCGAGCACCGCTTCCTTGTTCGCGAAGTGGCGGTAGACGGCGGGGCCGCTGATGCCGACGGCGCTGCCCAGGTCTTCGAGACGCACCCCCGCGAGCCCACGCTCGGCGATGAGGCCCGCAGCGGCATCGAGGATTTGCTGACGCCGGGCAGCCTTACTGCGCTCCCGGGCCGTCAGCTCCGCGCCTGCCGCGACGTCGAGCGCCATGCGAACCCCCGTGGGCGAGAGACAGATATCAACGATTGAGTTAATCACAATGAACTGAAATTGCGGAGGTCCGACGATGCCCTCGAGCCTCACCCGCCTCCCAGCGACCACTCACTGCGCAGGCTGCTCGGGGAGCACGCCCGCCGGAGACGGACGAACTGCTCGCCGCAGCCGAACGTGGCGTCCGCACGCTCTCGCAGGCAGCGGGCGACCTCGCGGGCATCCCCAGTTTCTTGCTGCGATCGGAGGCGATCGCCTCGTCGCGCATCGAGGGAATCGCGCCGTCAGCTCGCCAGGTGGCACTCGCAGAGCTGGGGCAACGTTAGGCCGTACACGGAATCAGCGAACAGGCCCAGATGGTGGCCGACAACATGACGGTTGTGCGCGACGCAACGAGCCGACTCGTCGAGATGCCCGGCCTCACGACGGAGGCAATTGTCGAGGTCCACGCCGCCCTCCTGCCGAACGAGCCGCGACGTCACGGCCTGAGAACCGTGCAGAAATGGATCGGCGGTTCCGACTGGCACCCTATCGACGCAGACTTCGTTCCTCCGCCCCCGACGAGGTGCGCCCCCGCATGGGTGACCTCGCGGCGTATGTCAACGGCGCCGCGCATTCACCGATCGCGCAGGCCGCCCTCGTTCATGCCCAGTTCGAGACGATCCACCCGTTCACCGACGGCAACGGACGCGTCGGACGAGCCCTCATCCACACGGTGCTGGCCCGCCGCGGGTTCACCACGGACGCCATCCTGCCCATCAGTCTGGCGCTCTCGACGCTGCGCGAGACCTACGTCGAGGGTTTGACGATCTACCGTACGGATGCGCCGCCCCTGACGCCTGCCGGTCTGCGGGCGCGCGC
>NZ_DCNR01000094.1:16366-24029 GCF_002322065.1 Dermacoccus sp. UBA1591
TCGGATCGCACACGAACTGCACGAGATTCGTGCGGACTGGGACGACAAGGTCACCCGCGCACGCCGGGAGCGCGGCACCCGCACCAGACCGCGCGCCGACTCCGCCACCGCCAGGGTGCTCTCGCAGCTTCCCGCGACGCCTGTGCTCACGGCCGCCACCGTCGCGAGCATCCACGACGTCTCCGAGGTGGCAGCCATGCGCGCTCTCGACGAGCTCTGCTCGGCGGGCATTCTCGAGACGAAGTCGATCGGCGACGCTCGTCGCGCCTTCGTCTGCCCCGGCGTCCTCGACACCATCACGTGGGCAGAGCGTCGCCTCGCCAGCACCACGTTCGACACCCGTGCCAGCGCCCCGCTGCCCGGAACACCCGCGGCTCCCGCTCGCAGGACCGCGGGCTGACGGGCAGTCGACCCGGCCGCGCGACGGCTTCGTCGCGCCACGACGCTCGAACCCCGCACGGGGCCGCGCTGCGACCGATACCCTCGACACGTGAACAAGACCAGCCTCCTCGCCCTGACCGCGGTCCTCGCCCTCGCCGGTTGCTCGAGCAACGACACCGACAAGGCCGAGGACGCCGCAACCAGTGCTGCGTCGCAGGCCACGAGCGCGGTGGCGAGCGCAGGCTCCGCAGCATCGAGCGCAGCCGGCGAAGCCAGCTCCAAGGCCGTCGGGGCACAGGCCGAGCCGTTCACCATGCCCGACGAGACCGGCAAGACCTTGCAAGCCGCGCAGGACGACGTGCAGCGGGTCTCCGGCAACCCGCTCTACGTCTCGCACTCGGACGACGCGCTCGGCACGAGCCGCCCCCAACTGCTCGACAAGCACTGGAAGGTCTGCTCACAGACCCCTGCCGCCGGAACCGAGGTCAAGGACGGCGTCGACGTGCGGTTCAAGACCGTCAAGCTCGACGAAACCTGCCCCTGACGCAGGGCACCGGCGCCCGGCACCGGGTGCCGCGTTATGCCGGTCATGCCGCCACAGCGCAGAAGCGAACTGCGGCACCCCGTCAAGAAACGACACTGCGGCCCACACGCGCCGCGCGAGTCGGCCGTGCTCGCGGCTACCCCTTCAAACGCGATGGCGCGACACGCCCGGCCGTCACCCCAGGCGCGCGAACGGCTCGGGGTAGGTGAAGACGCCGCGGGCCCCGGCATACGCGGGGCTCGCGGCGTCACCGTCGCGCCCCCAGCCGCCCGCGAGAGGACGCGCCTGGAAGAACTCGCCCCACGCCGGGTCGGCGCTGATGCCGAGATCCGCAGCCTGTACGAAACCGAACCACGCGTAGTAGCCCGGTTCACCCGGCAGGACGATGACGCTCGCACCTGCCTGACGCGGCGCGTCCAGGGTCGCCTCCATCAACTGTGACCCGATGCCCTGCCCCTGCCTCGACGGCTCGACCGACAACGGCCCCAGCCCGAGCGTCGGCGCCCCGTCGAGGTCACCCCAGGTTGCCATCACGTGCCCGACGATTCTGTCCCCATCGAGTGCGACGAACGCGAACCTCGGGTCGTACGAAGCCGATTCGCGAAGCCAGCCCACGAGCGCCGCACCCGCTCCCGCAGCCGCACGTCGCCACGGCCGAGCTTGGTTCGTGAATTCATCCCTGCGAGTCATCAGATCCCCCTGGTCCCCCGCGGCCGTCGCAGCCTCGACGGCCGCCGCCAACCGGCCGCGCACATGCGCACCTCACTCACCAGGACGCTCGCCTCGCCGACTCGTAAAGCCCTTGGCACGAATGCGACACGGACGGTTGACGACGCCAGCCGCCACAAGCGGCCCACCGCCCACCGCTCACTGCGACGACTCCCGCCACGTGCTCGGGCGAGGACACCCGGGCAGACCTCCCCGCTCACCACACTTGAGTTAATTGTGATTAACTGAATGCGCGAGTGACGCAGGTCACCTGATCGCTCGCACCGACCGTCCCACCGACGTCACGGGGTGAGCGAACGCATGGCCTTCGACCAAGCCGCCAACCGAGCCGAGCATCTGCGCCTGCTCGACGATCTGAACGACAAGCTGGCCCGCGCTGCGAAGGGTGGCAGCGACAAGTCGCGCGAGCGCCACGTCGCCCGCGGCAAGCTGTTGCCGCGCGACCGCGTCGAGACGCTGCTCGATCCGGGCAGCCCGTTCATCGAGCTCGCGCCCCTCGCCGCCGACGGCATGTACGACGACGAGTGCCCCGGCGCCGGCGTCATCGGCGGTATCGGCCGCGTCGAGGGTCGCGAGTGCGTCATCGTCGCGAACGACGCGACCGTCAAGGGCGGCACGTACTACCCGATGACGGTGAAGAAGCACCTGCGCGCGCAGGAGATCGCGCGCGAGAACAACCTGCCGTGCATCTACCTCGTCGACTCCGGCGGAGCGTTCCTGCCCAAGCAGGACGACGTGTTCCCCGACCGCGACCACTTCGGCCGCATCTTCTACAACCAGGCGACGCTGTCGGCGAAGGGCATTCCACAGATCGCCGCCGTCATGGGTTCGTGCACCGCCGGCGGCGCCTACGTGCCCGCGATGAGCGACGAGACCGTCATCGTGCGCGAGCAGGGCACGATCTTCCTTGGCGGCCCGCCGCTGGTGAAGGCTGCGACGGGCGAGGTCGTCACGGCCGAGGATCTCGGTGGCGGCGACCTGCACTCGAAGGTCTCAGGCGTCACCGACCACCTCGCCGATGACGACCACGACGCGCTCATGACGGTGCGCAGCATCGTCAGCACGCTCGGGCCGAAGCCCGAAACCCCTTGGCGCACCGTGGAACCGCGCGACGCCGTGCATGATCAGGAACGCCTCTACGACGTCGTCCCCGTCGACCTGCGCACACCGTACGACGTGCACGATGTCATCGAGACGATCGTCGACGCCGGCGAGTTCCACGAGTTCAAGGCCGAGTACGGCAAGACGCTCGTCACCGGGTTCGCGCACATCCACGGCCACCCCGTCGCGATCATCGCGAACAACGGCGTGCTGTTCGGCGAATCCGCGCAGAAGGGCGCGCACTTCATCGAGCTTGCCGACAAGCGCAAGACGCCGCTGCTGTTCCTGCAGAACATCACCGGTTTCATGGTGGGCCGCGAGTACGAGGCCGGGGGCATCGCCAAGCACGGCGCGAAGATGGTGACGGCCGTCGCCTGCGCGCGCGTACCGAAGTTCACCGTCGTCATCGGCGGCAGCTACGGTGCCGGCAACTACTCGATGTGCGGGCGCGCTTACTCGCCGCGATTCCTGTGGATGTGGCCCAACGCGCGCATCAGCGTCATGGGCGGTGAACAGGCCGCGAGCGTGCTCGCGACGGTGCGCGGCGACCAGCTCGAAGCCGCCGGCACCCCGTGGAGCGACGACGACGCCGAGACGTTCAAGGCCCCGATCCGCGAGCAGTACGAGACGCAGGGCAACCCCTACTACTCGACCGCCCGCCTCTGGGACGACGGCGTCATCGACCCCGCCTCCACCCGCGACCTCGTCGGACTCGCCCTCGAGGCCTGCTCCGGCACCGACCTGCCCGACGTCAGCTACGGCGTCTTCCGGATGTGAGTGAGATGACCTCGAACACGACCTCCGCCCCCGACGCGAACGTCGAGAAGCGCGACATCGCAACGGTTCTCATCGCCAACCGCGGCGAGATCGCCGTCCGCGTCATGCGCACGCTGCGCCGCATGGGCATCCGCAGCGTCGCCGTCTACACCGACGCCGACGCGAGCGCGCTGCACGTGCGCGAAGCCGACGTCGCCATCAACCTGGACCGTCTCGACGTTGCGCGCGGTGACGCCAGCGCCCCGGTTCGCACGAACTACCTCAGCATCCCCGCCGTCATCGAGGCGTGCCGCATCAGTGGCGCCGACGGCGTGCACCCGGGCTACGGGTTCCTGTCGGAGAACACCGCGTTCGCGGCTGCGTGCGAGGAGGTGGGCATCGCCTTCCTCGGCCCCGGCAGCCGCGCCATCGAGACGATGGGCGACAAGATCACGGCGAAGACAGCCGTCAGCGCGTTCGACGTGCCCGTCGTGCCCGGCCTCGCCCGACCCGGCCTGAGTGACGACGAGCTCGTCGCGGCCGCGAGCGAGGTCGGTTTCCCCGTCCTCATCAAGCCGAGCGCCGGCGGCGGCGGCAAGGGCATGCACGTCGTCGAGCGTGCCGAGGACATGGCCGACGCCGTCGCGCGCGCCCGTCGGGAGGCCGCCTCGAGCTTCGGCGACGACACGCTGTTCCTCGAACGGTTCGTGCTGCGCCCGCGGCACATCGAGGTGCAGGTCATCGCGGACAAGCACGGCAACGTCGTGCATCTCGGCGAGCGCGAGTGCTCGCTGCAGCGCCGTCACCAGAAGGTCATCGAAGAGGCACCGTCACCGCTGCTCGACGACGCCACGCGTGCACGAATCGGCGAAGCGGCCTGCAACACAGCACGATCCGTCGACTACGTCGGTGCGGGGACGGTCGAGTTCATCGTCAGCGCCGACGCGCCCGACGAGTTCTTCTTCATGGAGATGAACACGCGCCTGCAGGTCGAGCACCCCGTCACCGAACTCGTCACAGGCCTCGACCTCGTCGAGTGGCAGGTGCGCGTGGCCGCCGGTGAGCCGCTCGGGTTCACGCAGGACGACGTGACGCTGACGGGCCACGCCATCGAGGCGCGCGTGTACGCCGAGGACCCGGCGCGCGGCTTCCTACCCACGGGCGGCGAGGTCATCTCGCTGTCCGAGCCGACGGGCGCCGGGGTGCGCGTCGACTCGGGGTTGCGCGTCGGCACGATCGTCGGCAGCAACTTCGACCCGATGCTGAGCAAGGTCATCGCTTACGGCCCCGACCGCGCGTCCGCCCTGCGAGGCCTCGACGCGGCCTTGGCGAAGACGCACATCGGCGGCGTCGTGACCAACATCGATTTCTGCCGCTTCCTGCTCGCCGACCCCGACGTCATCGCCGGGCGCCTCGACACCGGCCTGCTCGACGCGCGCGTCGCCGACTACGTCGCCACCCCCGCGCCCGACGGCGTGCTCGTCGCCGCAGCGTCGGCCTCGTTGGGGCTCGCCGGCGGTGGCGACCTGTGGGCCGGGCGAGACGGATGGCGCACCGGCCACAACAGCCCGCGGCGCGCCCGCTTCGCCGTCACCGACCCGAGTGAGGATGCGAGCGGCATCGTCGAGGTCGCCCTCACCCACCACCGCGACGGCGAGGACGTCACGATCAGCCGCGACGTGCCCGCCTCCGTGACGGCGGCCCGCGGCGACGGTGAGTCGACGCGACTCGCCGTCGTGATCGCGGGCGACGACACCGGCGACGGAACGCGATTCGTCATCGACGCCGACGGCGAACGCCGCACGTATCGCACCGCGATCTCGAGCGACAAGAGCGGCACCCGCACGGTGTGGGTCGACTCACCAGACGGGACGTTCACGCTCAAGGAAGCACCACACGTCAGCCTGCGGTCGTCGGCTGCGGCCAGCGCCGGTGGTGACATCACGAGCCCGATGCCGGGCGCCGTCATCGCCGTGCAGGTCGCCAATGGTGCCAAGGTCGCGGCGGGTGACGTCGTCGTCATCGTCGAGGCGATGAAGATGGAGCACTCCCTCACCGCACCGATCGACGGCACCGTCGAAGTTCTCGCCCCCGCAGGCACTCAGGTGGCCGTCGACGAGGTGCTCGCTCGCATCACACCGCCCGGCGCCTCCTGACCACCTCCCTCTTCATCCCACCCCGCTCTTTCCGCCTCTTCAGCCCCCCGCCGAGCCCTGATCCCCCGCCGAGCCCTGACCCTCCGCGTGCAAGCGCACCCGGGTGCACTTGCACGCAGAAGGGGTAGACGCCCACACACCCGTAGGAGACCGCCATGACCGACTTCATCGCGCAGGGCAATCTGCCCGACGAGTACGCCGACCTCGCGAAGGGCGTGCGCGACTTCGCGCAGCGTGTCGTCGCGCCTGTGTCGGCGCAGCACGACAAGGACCACACGTTCCCGTACGAGGTCGTCTCCGGCATGGCCGAGATGGGCCTGTTCGGCATCCCGTTTCCCGAGGAGTTCGGTGGCATGGGCGGCGACTACTTCGCCCTGTGCCTCGCGCTCGAGGAACTCGCGAAGGTCGACCAGAGCGTCGCCATCACCCTCGAGGCGGGCGTCGGGCTCGGCGCGATGCCGATCTACCGCTTCGGTTCGCAGGAGCAGAAGGAGCAGTGGCTACCGATGCTCGCCTCCGGTGAGGCGCTCGGCGGCTTCGGTCTGACGGAGGCCGGCGCCGGTTCTGACGCGTCCGGCACGCGCACGACGGCCAAGGAAGACGGCGACGAGTGGGTCATCAACGGCTCGAAGCAGTTCATCACCAACTCGGGCACCGACATCACGAAGCTCGTGACGGTGACGGCGGTGACGGGCGAGTCGCAGACGGCTGATGGGCGCGTCAAGAAGGAGATCTCGACAATCATCGTGCCGGCGATCACGCCGGGTTTCACGGCTGAGCCCGCCTACGACAAGGTCGGTTGGAATGCCTCCGACACGCATCCGCTGTCGTTCTCGGACGTGCGCGTGCCGAAGGCGAACCTGCTCGGCGAACGCGGTCGCGGGTACGCGAACTTCCTGCGCATCCTCGACGAGGGCCGCATCGCCATCGCGGCGCTGGCGGTCGGGGCGGCGCAGGGATGCGTCGACGAATCGGTGAAGTACGCAAAGGAACGTCAGGCGTTCGGGCACGCGATCGGTGAGTACCAGGCCATTCAGTTCAAGATCGCCCGCATGGAGGCACGGGCTCACACGGCGCGTTCGGCGTACTACAACGCCGCGGCACTCATGCTCGCCGGCAGGCCGTTCAAGAAGGCCGCGTCGATCGCGAAGATGGTCGCGTCGGAGGCCGCGATGGACAACGCCCGCGACGCCACGCAGATCCACGGCGGCTACGGCTTCATGAACGAGTACGTCGTCTCGCGTCACTACCGCGACTCGAAGATCCTCGAGATCGGCGAGGGCACCACCGAGGTGCAGCTCATGCTCATCGCCCGCGAACTGTCCTTGTGACCCCCGATGTTGCCCGGGTTTCGGGGCGCGGGCGCCCCGAAACCCGGGCAACATCGACTCGACGAAAGATCGACTCGACGAAAGGCCGTCATGCCCCTTCATGAAACACCCCAAGACGCCTCGAGCGACGACGCCGCTACCGGCCCCGAATCGGGCGAGCGACAGCCCAAGCGCATCACGCAGCGCGGACTGTGGTTCGAGGAGTTCGAGGTCGGCGCGATCTATGAGCACCGCCCCGGACGCACCGTCACCGAGGCCGACAACGTGCTGTTCACGACGCTGACGATGAATACTCAGGCCCTGCACCTCGACGCCGAGTACGGAGCGGGGACAGAATTCGGCGAGCGCCTCGTCAACTCGATGTTCACGCTGTCGACGCTCGTCGGGCTGTCGGTCGCCCAGCTGACGATGGGAACGATCGTCGCGAACCTCGGGTTCAGCGAGATCAGCTTTCCCAAGCCGATGCGCCACGGTGACACGATGTACGCCGAGACGCTGATCGAGGACAAGCGCGAATCGAAGTCGCGCCCCGGCCAGGGCATCGTCACGCTGCGGCACGTCGCGAAGAACCAGCTCGGTGACGTCGTCGCCGTCGCGGTGCGTCAGACGCTCGTGAAGTGCGCGCCGTCGGCCTGATGCACACCTGGTGACGGTTGGGGTGGATG
>NZ_DCNR01000073.1:0-151 GCF_002322065.1 Dermacoccus sp. UBA1591
CTTCCGATCTCGAGGCCGCGCAGCTCCTCTCGCAACTGCCGCCGGCGCAAGCGTGGCCGCAGGTCGTCGCGCGGTTCGACTCGATCCTCACCGCCAACCACGTCGAACACGTGCCGGGTCACCGCAGCGCAGCGCGCCTCGGCGACCTCGC
>NZ_DCNR01000073.1:344-7601 GCF_002322065.1 Dermacoccus sp. UBA1591
GCGCGCCTCGGCGACCTCGCCGAAGAACTGCTCCTCGCGCCGCGCGCACGATTCTTCACGCACGACGTCGCGGCGCGCCTCGTCGACGAGCGCATGCGCTGCGCGATGGTCGTGCCGCTCGCCAGTGACGGCGAGAACCCGGAGCTGCTGCTGTTCGCCTGGGACCGCCCGACGCTTTCGCTCGACCCCGAACCCATGGAGGCCATCGGGCAGACGATCGCGGACCGACTCTCGGTCGCGACGTTGCTCGCCTACCGGCACGCCGAGGCCGAACGCGTCGCCATCCTCGAAGATCGCGACCGCATCGCGCAGGACCTGCACGACCACGTCATCCAACGCATCTTCGCCGCCGGCATGCGCGTGCAGAGTGCGCTGCCGCGCATCGACGACGAGGTCGCCGCCGAGAAGCTCGACGCCGTCATCACCGACCTCGACGAGACCGTCACCGACGTGCGCCGCGCGATCTTCGACCTGCACACCGGTGGCGCCGCGTTGGCGCTCGCGCACACCGTCGACCAGCTCGCCGCGCAGGCGCAGGACGCCCTCGGATTCGCGCCGAGCGTCAGCGTCAGTGGTGCCTACTGGACGCTCGACGACGCCCTCGTCACCGACCTGCTCGCCGTGATGCGTGAGGCACTGAGCAACGCGGCGCGGCACGCGCATGCGAGCGCCGTGCGGGTCGTGCTCGACGTCGGCGACGAGGTGCTCGTCAAGGTCACCGACGACGGACGCGGCCTGCCCGAGCACCTCGAACGACGCTCGGGGATCGCCCACCTCGTCGCGCGGGCCGAGCGACTCGGCGGCACCTGCGTCATCCGCGCGAGGCGCAGTGGCGGCACGGCCGTCGTGTGGCGCGTGCCGAACCGTCGCGCGGCTGTGACGCCCTGACGGGCTGGGCTCAACCGCAGCGAGACGTCACCCTTCGCGCGAGCGCGGTCGGAGTTCGGGCGCTTCAGGCATGGCGTGACGCCTGACGTACTGGCCGCGGCGGGTCAGTAACCGGCCGCGGCCTGTGGGGCGTCCGCGCCGGTGGCGTCGCCGTCGAGCCCGTCGAGAACCACCCGAGTACCCGAGAGGCCGAGACGGCTGGCACCGGCCGCGATCATCGCGTGGGCGGCGGCAGCGTCGCGGATTCCGCCGCTGGCCTTGACGCCGATGTCGGGGCCGACGGTCTGGCGCATGAGGCGGACGGCGTGCTCGCTCGCACCGCCGGCGGGGTGGAAGCCGGTGGACGTCTTGACGAAGTCCGCGCCCGCCGCGACGGCAGCACGGCAGACGGCGACGATCTCGTCATCGCTCAGTGCTGCGGATTCGATGATGACCTTGAGCACGCGGCCCTCGGTGGCCTCGCGCACGGCCCGCACGTCGGCCTCGACGTCGTCGAAACGCCCGTCCTTCGCGGCGCCCACGTCGATGACCATGTCGACCTCGTCAGCCCCCCGCGCCACGGATTCTGCGGCCTCTGCGGCCTTGACGGCGCTCGTGTGCTTGCCGCTGGGGAACCCGCAGACCGTCGCAACCTTGACGCTCGTCTCCACGGGGAGCATCGACGGCGACACGCAGATCGAGTACGCGCCGAGCGCCTCGGCCTCACGGGCGAGGGCGTCGACGTCCGCGCGCGTCGCCTCCGGCTTGAGCAGGGTGTGGTCGACGATCGACGCGACGTGCGCGCGGTCGAACGGGGAGCCTGACGAGGACGAAGCAGCGGTGTTCATGCCACTCAGCCTACCCAGTGACGGGACGGGAGGACGCGCCCGTCGCAGGCCGCGCTCCGCGTCGTCGGTCGCGCCTCGGGCACATGGGTCTGACGGCGAACACGCGCGCTCGGACGTCAGCGGCCGAGCCGGTCGCGCAGTTCGGTGACGTGACGCGAGACTGCGGGGTCGAGGCCCTGCCCGAGCGCGAGGTACGTCGCAGTGAAGTCGACGCGGTGCATGAGCTGCGCGGCCCGCGCGATGGCCGGGCCGGCGTCGGGATGCATCTCGACGACGACAGCTCCCGCCGCGCGAGCGCTCTCCTGGATGCCGCTCGCGACCCCGGCCAGTGCTCCCACGCCACCGGTGCCGTTGCCGCCCAGCCCACTCGCTCCGCCGGGCGCATCGCTGACGAAGAAGCCATCGGCTCCGTCACGCCCCGCGCCGGACCCGCCCGTCGCGTCCGAGTGCAGCGTGAGGAACCCGAGGCTCGGTTGGCGCGGGGCGTCGAGGAACGGGTCGGCGAAGATGTCGTCCGGCGCGGAGACGGCGCCTTCCCCCGCGCCGGCAGTGAACGGGCCGTCGAGCGTCGCGACGAGGTCGGCCGCGTCGTCGGGCAGCTCACCCCACGTCATCGGCACGCGCGCCGTGCGGGCGAACATCGACGAGGCCCGACGCGCCGCGAGCGCCGCGACAGGGCCGTCGGCGAGGGCGACGGGCACCGTCCCGGCGAGCTGGAGCGCGGCGAGCTTGGCCGGGTTGACGAAGTGCTCCGACGACGGTCGCAGCGTCTCCGATTCGGCATCCAGCATCGCGGCGGCGACGAGCAGGTCGTCGTCGCTGACGTCGACCAGCCCCAACCGACGGGCGCCCATGAGCACGGGGGTGAGCAGCGACCACAGCGAGGTCCGGCTCGAGACCCGCCCGCGGCCGACACCGATGTGCACGCCGCGAGCGCGGGCACAGACGTCGGCGAGCGGCGAGTCGTCGGCACCGACCGTCAGTAGCGACGCGCCCCGTCGTGCCGCCTCCGCAGCGAGTGCGAGCGGCCCCTCAGCGCGCCCGGACAAGGAGACCGCGATGACGAGGTCGAGCGGCCCGACCCAACCGGGCAGCGGCACGTCGCGCCGCGTCATGACGGGCACCGGCGAACTCGGCTGCGCGAGAGTCTGCAACACATCGCCGACGCGCTCGGACCCGCCGAGCGCCCCTACGAGAACCGAACGCGGTCGTTCGTACCCGGCGACGTCGTCGATGCCCGCTTCGCGCGCGAGCGTCAGGGCCTCACGCACCTGCGCGCCCGCCGTGGCGAGCGCACGCAGCGATCCGCGTGAGTCGCAACGTTCGAGGTGGCCGGCGTCGTCGAGCCAGCTCTCGTCGAGATGGGCCATGACTTCTCCTCGGCTCGGGGGTTCGTCTCAGACATTCGGGGCGCGGCGACGCCGCCGTCGTTGCTCACGTCGAGCGTGTTCGCGGGCCGCGCGGTCGATGACCGCGCGCGCGAGCGTCAGGCGGGCAGCACGCTCGCGTCGTCGGCGAGCAGGACGGGGATGCCGTCGCGTATCGGGTACTGCAGGCGCCCGCCGCGTTCTGCGTCGACCCCGGTGCTGACGAGGACGGGCGCGCCCGAGGCGTCACTCGCGTCCTCCAGCTCGGTGCCGGTGACGGGGCAGCGCAGGATCTCGCGCAGCCACGGGTCGATCGTCAGGGGCCGGCGGCTCTTGTCGTCGTTCACTGAGCTTCTCCTTCGCGGACGGCGGCGAGCGCGGCGTCGCGCACGCGCTCCATGGTGGCGGTGTCGGCGGCCTCGACGTTGAGGCGCAGCAGCGGCTCGGTGTTGGACGCGCGCAGGTTGAGCCACCACATCGGATCGCTCTCCCCCGCGCCCTCGTGGACGAACGTCACGCCGTCGAGCGCGTCCTCGGTGAACTCGCCCTGCGACGCGACCCACGTGCGCACGCGGCCCGTGGCCGCGGCGGCGTCGCTCACCGTCGAGTTGATCTCCCCCGACGCCTCGTAGCGCGCATACGCGGCGACGAGCTGCGACAACGGTGCGTCCCGCTCCCCCAGCGCCGCGAGCACGTGCATCGCGGCGAGCATGCCGGTGTCGGCGAACCAGAAGTCGCGGAAGTAGTAGTGCGCGCTGTGCTCGCCACCGAAGACGGCGTCGTGCTCGGCCATCTGCGCCTTGATGAACGAGTGCCCGACGCGCGTGCGCACCGGCTGTGCGCCGTTCTCGGCGATGACCTCGCCGACGGCGCGGCTCGAGATGAGGTTCGCGACGACCTTGACGTCGGCCGCTGCGGCCCCCCGCGCGACCTCCTTCGCGATCTCGCGCTCCGCGACGAGCGCCGTCACCGCGGACGGCGTGACGGGCTGGCCGCTTTCGTCGATGACGAAGCAGCGGTCGGCATCGCCGTCGAAGGCGAGGCCGATGTCGGCACCGTGCTCGACGACGGCCTGCTGCAGGTCGACGAGGTTGGCCGGCTCGAGCGGGTTAGCCTCGTGGTTGGGGAACGTGCCGTCGAGCTCGAAGTACAGCGGGACGATGTCGAGCGGCAGCTGCGCCAGGCCCGCGTCGGTGCCGAGCACGGCCGGGACGGTGTGGCCGCCCATGCCGTTGCCCGCGTCGACGACGACCTTGAGCGGGCGTCCGCCCGACAGGTCGACGAGACCGCGCAGGAACTCGGCGTACTCGCGCAGCATCTCGCGCTCGGTGACGCTGCCCGCCGGGCCGTCGAACGGCACACCCTGACCGCGATCGAGCGCCCATTGCGCGAGGTCGCGGATCTCGGCGAGACCGGTCTCGAGGGAGACGGGGCGAGCGCCCGCGCGGCACAGCTTGATGCCGTTGTACTGCGCCGGGTTGTGGCTCGCGGTGAACATCGCGCCCGGCAGATCGAGCGCACCGGAGGCGAAGTAGAGCCCGTCAGTCGAGCACAGCCCGATGAGGGTGACGTCGACGCCGTACGCGGCGGCGCCGTCGGCGAACGCGCGCGACAGCTCTGGAGAACTCGGGCGCATGTCGTGCCCGACGACGATGGCGTTCGCGCCCTCGGGGCGCACGACAACCTGCGCGAACGCGGCGCCGAGCTCGCGGGCGACGCGCGGGGAGAGCTGGTCGGGCACGAGGCCACGCACGTCGTAGGCCTTGATGAAGTCGTTGAGCGCGGGTGCAGTCACGACGTTCACTCTACCGGCGCGAGGGCCCTTCCCGACCGTCGAAGGGCCTGTCGAACCGGCCCCCGTCGGCGTCGTCGTCATCGGAAGCGTCAGAGAGCGCGTCCGCGGGCGTCTGACCGGGCAGCACCCGAAGGTGACGGCGGCGCTCCGTCGCCGACAGCAGCGTCGGGTCACTGGCGGCGACGCTGCGCGTCGAACGGCGCGTCGGCTCGGGCTCCTCCGGCGCCGGGCGTACCGCCGCCTGACGCACGGCCTCGGCGAGCGCGACGAGATCGTCGGGCGTCGGCTCGGGCGGCGTCATGTCGACGGCGAGGCGGACGATGTCCCACCCGCGCGGCGCGGTGAGGCGCGTCGCGTGGTCGGCGCACAGGTCGTAGGTGTGCGGCTCCGCGTATGTCGCGAGCGGGCCGAGCACGACCGTCGAATCGGCGTAGACGTACGTCAGCGTGGCTACGGCGGGCTGGGAGCAGGCCGATCGGGAACACTGTCGCATCAACGTCACGAGGCACAAGGGTACGCCACGGCGGACACCACGTTAGGCTCGCCGGGTGACTCCTCGCCCCACCCCACGCGCGCCGCGCGGGGACGCCCCGACGCGGCGCGATCGTCACGGGCGCCGCCATCGTGGGCCGCTCGCGTGGCCGCCCACGCCGTCGATGCTGTCGCGGGCGCGCTCGTTCGACGAGGCGGTGCTGCGCAGCGTCGAACGGCTCGAGGCGCGTTGGTGCGAGAGCCTGGAGCACATCGAGATCGGCGTCGAGGAGGTGCCGCCGTCCGATCCGAGCGCGTGGGAGGACGCCGTGCCGCTCGGGCGCGCCTTCCCAGCCGAGGGCAAGCACCGCGCGCGCATGGTGATCTATCGCCTGCCGATCCAGACGCGCTCCGCCGACCTGTACGAACGCGACCTGCTCGTCGAGCACGTCGTCACCACCCAAATCGCGGCCCTGCTCGGGCGCGAACTCGACGAGGACGACCAATGAGATTGACGCCCACCGCCGCCCCGCTGCTGCCCGCCGACATCCTCGTCGCCGGGCGCGCACCCGTGCTCGTGACGGGCGCGTCGGGGGTGCTCGGGCGCTGCGTCGTGGAGGAGCTGCTCACCTCCTCAATCCCCGTGCGCGCGCTGATGCACCGACGCGACGTCGACCTGCCTGAGGCGGCGGCCGGCATCCCGGCGCGCCTCGAGCACGTCACCGGCGACCTCGGCACCGGCGCCGGGCTCGACGCGGCGCTCGACGGCGTCGAGGCCGTCATCCACTGCGCAGGCAACCCGAAGGACGCGCGCCGCGTCGACGTCGAGGGCACGAGACGCCTCGTCGACGCGCTCGACGCGTGGGCACCGAGCGCGCACCTCGTCCACGTCTCGATCGTCGGCTGCTTCGAGAACCCCTACCCCTACTACCGGGCGAAGGCCGACGCCGAGAACGTCGTCGAGGCCTGGCACGGTCGCGCGAGCATCGTGCGCGCCACCCAGTTCCATCCGTTCGTCGCGCAGCTCGTGCGCGGCGCGGGCGCTCGCGCCCTGGGCGCCGTCGAGGACATCGAGGTGAGCCCCGTCGACCCGCGCTGGGTGGCGACGAAACTCGTCGACGTGGCGTCGCTGCTCACGAGCCTGCCCACGCCGATGGAGCTCGCCGGGCCGGAGACGTTCACCCTCGCCGACATCGCGACGCTCACCGCACACCTCGATCGCCGACGCGCGCCGCGCACGGCCCCGCTGCCGACGATCGGGGCGACGATGCGCGCCTTCACCCGCGGCGCGCATCTGCCGAGCGAGCAGACACAGATCGGTGGACGCACCTACGCGCAGTGGCTCTCGGCCGAAGAACACTGACCTACCGGTAGGACGCCGCGCCGCGTTCAGGCGGCGGCGTGGTTCGGTGTCGGGGAAGCTCGGGAGTGAGTTGCTGCGGCTCGGCGGTTCGCGCCTCAGCGCTGGGTGACTTCGACCGGCGCGCGCAGCCACGGCGTCGGCACGAGCGGCACGCTCGTCACCGGCTGATCGGCGCCCACATCGCGGACGAGCACCGCGGCGTGGACGGGCGCGGCGTCCGCTGATCCGTCATCTCGCAGCAGCCACACCGTGGCGTTCTTCGGCACGTCCACACTCGCCCAGCCGTTCGCCGGGACGTCGAGACGTCGGCGCGTCGCTTTCCCGGACGGATCGCTGACGACGAGCGTCACCGACGTCGCCCTCCCTTCGCCCATGACGACGAGTCGGCCGGCGTGGCGCGCCCCGTCGAGACTGGCACCGGCTGCGGCATCAAGCGCCGGGGCGGCGGGCACCCAGGTGAAGTCGCGCGACTTCTTGGACGCCGAGGACGCAAAGGCGGAGGCGATGATGTTCTCCTGCGAGCTCGCGCGCACCGCGGCGACGTCG
>NZ_DCNR01000117.1:0-16579 GCF_002322065.1 Dermacoccus sp. UBA1591
CGTGCGGCGTAGTGGGCGGAGACGGCGCTCATGGCTGCATCGTCCTCTCTGGGAGGGCTGGGCGGGGGTTCTGCGCCGTCGATGGCTGGGGTTGTGCGTCTACGGCGACTACGACGGCGTGGCGCGCGGCGCGGTGCGCCTCACGAAGCGGGACGGACGCCGACGAACGCCGGGCCGGCGATCCTCGCGTAGCGACGGCGTTCGTCAGGGTCTCGACCGAACCGGGGCGGCCGACCGTCACCGTCGGCACTCGGGCCACGAGGACTCGTACGCCACGTCGGCGAGGCTCACGTCGTCGAGGCTCACGTCCCAGGGGCGCTCAGACCGCGGCAGCGCCGGTCTCGCCGGTGCGCACGCGCACGATGTCGTCGACGGGAACGGTCCACACCTTGCCGTCACCGATGCGTCCCGTCTGAGCGGCACGCACGACGGCGTCGACGACGGCGGGCGCGTCGGCGTCGTCGATGACGACCTCGATGCGCAGCTTCGGCACGAAGTCGACGCTGTACTCGGCGCCGCGGTAAACCTCGCTGTGGCCGCGCTGGCGGCCGTAGCCGCTGACCTCGCTCACCGTCATCCCGGCGATGCCAAAGGCCTCGAGGGCTTCCTTGACGTCGTCGAGCTTGAACGGCTTGATGATGGCGGTGACGAGTTTCATGCCTGCACTCCTCGCGGGTCGTTGTGTTCTGCGCCGGTGGTGCTGCCACCGAGGGGGCCGTGGCCGGACGGCAGTAGGCCGTGGCCGACGCGGGTACCGGAGGCGAACCCACCGAAATCGTAGGCGGATTCGGCGTGCTCGGCGGAGTCGATGCCCGCGAGCTCGTCGTCGTGGTCGATGCGCCAGCCCATCGTCGCCTTGAGGGCGAGACCGATGACGGCGGTGAGCACGCCCGTGAACGCGACGCAACCGAGCGCGATGACGATCTGCACGACCGTCTGCTCGTAGCCCTTGCCGTAAAGCAGGCCGTTCGTCGTCGACAGCAGGCCGGCGCCGATCGTGCCCCACAGGCCGGAGACGAGGTGGACGCCGACGACGTCGAGCGAGTCGTCCAGGTTGAACTTGAACTTCAGGCTGACGGCCAGGGCGCTGAGGATGCCGGCGACCGCGCCGAGAATGAGCGAGCCGACGGGGCTGAGCGCACCACAGGCGGGGGTGATCGCGACGAGACCGGCTACGACGCCGGAGGCGGCACCGATCGACGTCGCCTCACCGTCCTTGATCTTCTCGACCGCGAGCCAACCGATCATCGCCGCACACGTCGCGGCGGCCGTGTTGACCCACACGAGGGCCGCCGAACCGTCTGCGGCGAGCTCGGAACCCGCGTTGAACCCGAACCAGCCGAACCAGAGCAGACCGGCGCCGAGCATGGTCAGCGGCACGTTGTGGGGGCGCATGGGCACGCGGCCGAAACCGGCGCGGCGCCCGACGATGAGAGCGAGGACGAGGCCCGCCATGCCCGCGTTGATGTGCACGACGGTGCCGCCCGCGAAGTCGATCGGTGCGAACGTGGCCTTGCCGTCGGTCGAACCGAACATCGTCGCGGCGACGCCCTGGTCGGTGCCGCCGAGGAACCCGCCGCCCCACACCATGTGCGCGATCGGGAAGTACACGATCGTCGCCCAGATCGCGGAGAAGACGAGCCACGTCGAGAACTTCACACGGTCGGCGATGGCGCCGGAGATGAGCGCGACCGTCAGGCCCGCGAAGGTGAGCTGGAAGCCCACGAACGCGAGCTCGGGGATGTTTCCGTAGCCCTCGTACCCGAACGAGTTGAACACGTCGGCGACGTTGTGCAGACCGAACTTGTCACCCGGGTTCGCGATCAGCCCGGCGATGTCGTGGGTGCCGAACGACATCGAGTAGCCGTAGAGCACATAGATGATGCCGACGACGCCGAGGGCGCCGAACGACATCATCATCATGTTGAGCACCGACTTGGAGCGCGTCATCCCGCCGTAGAACAACGCCAGCGCGGGCGTCATCATGAGCACGAGCGATGCGCACACGAGGACGAATGCGGTGGCCGCATAGTCGAGTTTCGGGGCGGCCTCTGCCGCCAGAAGGTGTGCGTTCATGCTCAGTGATCCTGCCCTCGCCACGTTTCAGCATGCGGCTCGCGATGTTTCGCCTATGTTTCGGATGCGGCGCTGACGTGAAATCGCGGTCACATCCTGAGGGTATGCACGCCATGTGAGACGTTTCGTGTCGAAGCGTGGACGCACGAGCGCCCACCGGCCGTGACGGCGGGTGGGCGCTGCGGGGCTCGAGCCCGGCCTGCTCAGTCGAGCACGGCGTTGACGTAGGCCTCCGGGTCGAACGGCGCGAGGTCGTCGGGGCCCTCGCCGAGCCCGACGAGCTTGACGGGCACGCCGAGCTCACGCTGGACGTTGACGACGATGCCGCCCTTGGCGGTGCCGTCGAGCTTCGTCAGTACGACACCCGTGACGTCGACCGCCTGGCCGAACACCTCGGCCTGACGCATGCCGTTCTGGCCGGTCGTCGCGTCGAGGACGAGCAGCACCTCGTCGATGGGGCTGCGCTTCTCGATGACGCGCTTCATCTTGGCGAGCTCGTCCATGAGACCGACCTTGTTGTGCAGGCGCCCCGCGGTGTCGAGCAGCACGACGTCGCACTCGTTCTCCTGACCGGCCTTGACAGCGTCGAACGCGACGGCGGCCGGGTCGGCGCCCTCCTTCTCGGAGCGAACGGTGGGCACGCCGACGCGGGCGCCCCACGTCTCGAGCTGGTCGGCTGCGGCGGCACGGAACGTGTCGGCCGCGCCGAGGATGACGTCCTTGTCCTCGGCGACGAGAACGCGCGCGAGCTTGCCGACGGTCGTCGTCTTGCCCGTGCCGTTGACGCCGACGACGAGGACGACAGCGGGTCGATCGCCCACACGGCTCGCCGCGATGCGGCGATCCATGTCGGGGCCGACCTGCGCGAGCAGCTCCTCGTGCAACCAGCCGGAGACGGTTTCCTCGTCCGTGGCACCGTGCACGGCGATGCGGCGTTTGAGGTTGTCGACGATCTGCGTCGTCGCCTCGACACCCAGGTCGGCCTGCAGCAACGTGTCCTCGACGTCCTCCCACGCCTCGTCGTCGAGGCTGCCGCCGGACAGCATGGCGAGCAGGCCCTTGCCGAGCGCAGTGTTCGAGCGCGACAGTCGCTCACGCAGGCGCACCATGCGCCCACGGGCCGACTCGGGGCGCTCGAGCGCAGCCGGTTCGGGCGCGGGCGTCTCGTCGACGACGTCAGCGGGCTCGACGACCTCGGGAGCGGGCGCTTCGTCGCGCGGTGCGTCGACGACGTCGGTCTGCGCGTGCTTCGCCGGGGTGGGCGCCGCCGACTTCGACGTGTCGATGCGCACACCCGAACTCGGCGTGTACTGCGTCTTCTTCGGTGGCGTGCGCGGAATCTCGACGGATTCCTCGCGCGCCGGAACCTTCGGAGCCTTGCGCGAACGGCTGCGGACGAAGGCCACGAGGCCCATGACGGCGGCGACGAGCGCTACGGCGACGACACCAAGAATTTCCCAGAGCTGATCCACGCCGCCATCATTGCAAACGGCACCGACAACCGCCCAACGAGGCGGCGACGGCACGCGTCAGCTGGGGATCAGGAGCGGCGGATCCGACCGCCGCGCTCGCCGTCCTTGGCCGTCGCGGCGCGCGGGGCGGCTGGCGCGTGCCCGACACGAAAGAGCTTCTCGCCACGCGTGGTGAGCACCGGACGGCCCGCCCGTCGCGCCGGCAGCGCGACGATGCCGACGACGAACGCCGCCAGAACGACGGTCAGCGTCATACCGAGCACGATCCAGAACACGAATCCTCCGAGGGGTGGGTGTGACGCGCGGATGGCACGTCGGGTGGGAGCGAGCGCATGAGGCCTGCTCCGCCACGATTGTCGCCGAACCGTCCTGACGGCGCCAGTCGACGCGCCTCAGGCGGCCCTCGCGTCGCACAACGGCCAGCGGCGCCGTCAGGACGCCTCGGCCGGCTCGGGTGCGACCCGCACGTCGGCGAGACGCTGTGAGACCACCGTCGTCACGCCGTCACCGCGCATCGTCACGCCGTAGAGGGCGTCGGCGACCTCCATCGTCCGCTTCTGGTGCGTGATGACGATGAGCTGGCTCGAGTCACGAAGCTCCTCGAACAGCGTGATGAGGCGACCGAGGTTCGCGTCGTCGAGGGCCGCCTCGACCTCGTCCATGATGTAGAACGGGCTCGGGCGCGCCTTGAAGATCGACACGAGCAGCGCAACGGCGACAAGGGAACGCTCGCCGCCGGACAGCAGCGACAACCGCCTGATGCGTTTGCCCGGCGGGCGCGCTTCGACATCGAGGCCCGTCGTCAGCATGTTCTCGGGGTCGGTCAGAACGAGCCGCCCTTCACCGCCGGGGAACAGGCGGGAGAAGACACCTTCGAACTCGCGCGCCACGTCGTGGAACGCCTCGGTGAAGACCTGCTCGACGCGCGCGTCGACCTCGCTGACGATGGACAGCAGGTCCTTCTTCGAGCCGCGCAGGTCGGCGAGCTGCTCGCTGAGGAACGTGTGCCGTTCCTCCAGGGCCGCGTACTCCTCGAGGGCCAGCGGATTGACCTTGCCGAGCTGCTTGAGGTCGCGTTCGGCCGTGCGTAGCCGCTTCTCCTCCAGGGCCCGCTCGAACGGGCGGCTCGCGACGGGCTCAGTACCGCTCGGGGGGCCGCCGTCTGCGTCGTCGCCCTCGCTCCCCTGCCCTGACGGAGCGCGTCCCGACGATGCCTGGGTGTCGGCTTTCTCGCCGGCCGTCATACCGGCGCCGGCCTCGAACAGCGGCACCGGCAGATGCGGCCCGAATTCTTCGACGAGGACGTCAGGGTCGATGCCGAGTTCCTCGACCGCCCTCGTCTCCAGCGCCTCGATGCGCAGCCGCTGCTGAGCGCGCGCCATCTCGTCGCGGTGGACGGAGTCGGTGACCTCGCGCAGTTGGTCGCTGCATTCCTGCAGGCGGACGCGGGCGGTGCGCAACGCCTCGTCCCGAGTCGCCTTGCTTGCCTGCTCGGCGTCACGCGCCCGGGTCACCTCATCGCGCGCGCGACGCACCTGCTCGCGTGCCAGTTCGGCGGTCCGTTCGACGGCCTGCGCCAGGGCTGTGGCCTCCCGACGTCGGACGCGGCGCGCCTGCGCCCGTTCGCGCGCGGCGACCTCCGAGCGTGCGGCGGCCTCGAGGGATTCAGCGCGCCCAGCGATCGCGCGGACTCTTTCCTGAAGCGTGCGAAGCGTCAGACGTTGCTCGGTCTCCTGCTCGCGCGCCGTCGCGGCGAGCGTCGCCAGACGGTCTCGTTCGGCGACGGACGGTTCGCTCTCACCCGGTTCGGCCTGCGCCTCGTCGAGACGCATCTCGAGTTCCATGAGCTCTTCACGGTTCGCATCGAGCGCGACGCTCGCCTGCTCGATCGAGTCGTTGATGCGGTCACGCTCGCGGGAGGCCGCGGCGATCGCCTGATGGTGACGCGCGAGCGCCGCCATGAGTTCCTCGATGCGCGCGTCGTTCTCGGCGAGCGCCGCCGCAGCATCGTCCGCCGCGTCCTGCGCGGCCGCGAGTGGCTGCGTCAGGGCTTCCAGGGCGTTTTCCGCGTTCTGCTCGGCGTCGGCTGCGATCTCCGCGTCCCGGACGGCCTGCTCATGCGCCGCGCGCACCTCGAGGCGGGAGCGCCCAGGGCGGCCCCCGCCACGCACCGCGGTGGGTTCGTAGACGTCCCCGTCGAGGGTGACGGCCCGCGCACCGGCGTGGACGAGCCTGAGCGCGCTGTCGGCGTCGGGAACGATCGCGAGTCGGTCGACGAGGACGTCGAACGCGCTCTGCATCGTCGCCGGTACGCTCGCGACGTCGCGCACCCAGACGCCACCCTCGGGAAGGGTCGGCCAGTCGTGGGTCGTGACGTCGTGCGGCGCGTCTCCCGCGACGAGGAGAGCGACGCGGCCGCCGTCCTGCGCTCGCAGGGCGGCCAACAGAGCTGCGGCGTCGGTGTGGGAGTCGACGAGCAGGGCCTCGGCAGCCCACCCCAGAGCGAGCGAGACGCCGGCTTCGTGACCTGGCTCCACCTCGAGGCGGCTGACGACGTCGCCGAGCACGCCCGACGCTTCGGCGGGGAGGTTCTCGAGCCCCGCCGTGTCGGAACCGAGCGTCTCATCGAGCGCCTGCGCGCGTGCGGCTGAGGCGCTGCGGCGTTGGGCTGAAGTATTGCGCTCGTCGCGCAGCACGCGACGACGTTCGAGCAGGGCAGCGTGATCCGCCCTCAGCTTCTCCGCGGCATCATTGAGCGCCGCTTCGGCGGCTTCCGCGTCGCTCAGCGCCTCCTCGAGAGGCGCCAGCTCCTCCTGGGCCTCGGCCACTCGCGTCGCGGACTCCCCGATGCTGGCGCGCAACCGCGCGAGTTCGGCCTCGCCTGCTTCCACGCGTGAACGCCGAACCTCGACCTGACCGTGAAGCTTGGCCAGACCCTCGCGTCGATCTGCGGCTGCCCGCGCGATCCGCACGAGTCGCTGCTGCTCGACCTGATGTTCACGTTCAGTCTTCTCGCGCACCTCGACGGCGGCGTCGAGCGCCTCCTGGGCTCGCTCGACCTTGGCCTGCAGCTCCAGCTCTTCCCCCCGGACCCGCTCGGCCTGACGCCGCAGCTGCTCGGGATCCCGGCCCGAACCGGGCGTCTCGTCCTGCGCCGCCGTCAGCGAGGTGGCTCGTTCCGCGGCGAGCCGGCGCGTCGAATCGAGTTTCTCCTCCAGTGACGACAGCGCGTACCACTGCGACTGCAGCCGTTCGAGCACCGGAGCGCGGGCTGCCATCTCGGCCTCGATCTCCTCGACGCCGGCCTTCGCGGCGCGCACCGCGTCGTCGAGTTCGGCGCGACGCCGCACCATCGCCTGTTCGTCCGCGACGTCGGCCTCGAGCCGCGCGCGCTGCTGGACGAGGTCGTCGGCGAGCAGCCGCAGCCGTGCGTCACGCACCGTCATCTGGATGGCTTGCGCCCGACGCGCCGTCTCGGCCTGGCGCCCCAGCGGCCCGAGTTGGCGGCGAACCTCGGCCGTCAGGTCGGCGACGCGCGTGAGGTTGGCCTCCATGCCGTCGAGCTTGCGCAGCGCCTTCTCCTTGCGACGGCGGTGCTTGAGCACGCCGGCCGCTTCTTCGATGAACCCGCGACGTTCCTCGGGCGTCGCGCGCAGCACCGCGTCGAGCTGGCCCTGGCCGACGATGACGTGCATCTCCTTGCCGATGCCGGAGTCGCTCAGCAGCTCCTGGATGTCGAGCAGTCGGCACGGCGTGCGGTTGATCGCGTATTCGGAGCCGCCGCCGCGGAACATGGTGCGGCTGATCGTCACCTCGGTGTAGTCGATCGGCAGTGCGCCGTCGGAGTTGTCGATCGTCATCGTCACTTCGGCGCGCCCGAGCGGCTGGCGCCCGGAGGTGCCGGCGAAGATGACGTCGTCCATCTTGCCGCCGCGCAGGCTGCGGGCACTGCCCTCGCCCATGACCCAGGCGAGCGCGTCGACGACGTTGCTCTTGCCGGAACCGTTCGGACCGACGATGCAGGTGATGCCCGGTTCGAGGACGAGGTTCGTCGCCGACGCGAACGACTTGAACCCCTTGAGGGTCAGCGACTTGACGTACACGGCGCGCGGTTCAGGCCGTCGGCTGCGGCGCGCCGGCGGCGGCCGTGTCGCGCGCCGTGAGGACGAGCGGGCCCTCGGCGGTGATCGCGACGGTGTGCTCGGAGTGCGCGCCACGGGAACCGTCGACGCTGCGCAGCGTCCACCCGTCCCGGTCCTGGATGATCTGGTCGGTGCCCGCCATGAGCCAGGGCTCGATCGCGATGACGAGGCCAGGCTTGAGCTTGAGGCCGCGGCCTGCACGACCGTCGTTGGGCACGTGCGGTTCGCCGTGCATCGTGCGGCCGACGCCGTGGCCGCCGAACTGCGTGTTGACGCGGTATCCGGCGCCTGCGCAGACGTCGGCGATGGCGGCCGAGATGTCGCCGAGCTTGTTGCCGGGCTGCGCGGCAACAATCCCTGCGGCGAGGGCTCGCTCAGTCGTGTCGATGAGGCGCAGGTCGGCCTCGCGCGGCGTGCCGACGACGAAGGAGATCGCCGAATCGCTCACCCAGCGGTCGAGTGATGCGGCGAAGTCGACGCTGAGCAGGTCGCCGTCCTTGAGGGCGTAGTCGTGCGGCAGGCCGTGCAGGACGGCGTCGTTGACGCTCGTGCACAGCACCTTGCCGAACGCGCTCGCGCCGAAGCTCGGGTGGTAGTCGATGTAGCACGACTCCGCACCGGCGTCGGTGATCATGCGGTGCGCCAGAGCGTCGAGTTCGAGCAGGTTGACGCCGACGTCGGCGGCCTCGCGCAGGGCGGTCAGGACGGATGCGACGAACGCCCCGGCGGGCTTCATCTCGTCGATCTCTCGGGGCGTACGCAGTTCGATCACCCGACTACGGTAGTGCAGCCCGCGCCCAGACACCGTCGAGCCTCGCGAAGCGTCAGCGGTAGATCGTGTCGCGACGGCCTGTCGCGACGACCAGGATGACGACTGCAGACGAACCCGCGTGCCGGTGGGGAGGGTGTGATCAGTGGTTCGTTTCATGGCCGGAGCTGAAACCGGAACGTCCACCACTCGCCTCCCCCGGTGGACCGGTGGGCGACTCTCACGGTCGGCAACCATGAGGTCGATCACCGCACCGTCAGCACGAACGAACCGATGGACAGGTGCGCGAACGTCGAGGGGCTCCTGGAGATCGAAGCCGATGCTCTGAACGGCTCGCGCGGCTTCGCCGCACGAAGAAACCCTGATCTCCACCACCAGCCACGGCTTCGAGCGTGTCGAAGGGGTCGCAGAGCACGAGCACGCTCCTCGATCGCGCGGCCGGCGGCGGCGCTCACGCGAGCGTCCCCGAGCAGATACGTGTCGATGAGTGTGCGCGCGATGCGATCATCGCGCACGGGTCGTTCGACCACCCCGACTTTCTCGTTCACGTCTACGCGCACATCTGAGGCGTACTCGAATTCATCGAGATCGACGACGCGACCGAAGCGCAGCCAGCTCCGCTTTCCGACGACACCGAGCTGATGCAGGTCAGCACGACTCGGGCCGATCGGGTCGATGTCCAGGGGGGACATCGGACCGATACCTCGCCCACGATCCGAGTCCCCCACTCGCATGGGCGATCTGACGCGCCGTCATCCGGCGGAGCCGAGCCGTCAATCGTGACCTCTCGGATCCGCGGAGCTCAGCGGTAGCGCCCGACGTGAGAAGGTCGAGCGCCGCATTTCGGCCCGCCTCGTTCCACGTGCGCCCCCGCGCGGCAGAGCGCTGCCAAGCTTGCGCTGCGAGATCATCGACGACGAGGGCACGTTCGACGCGGCGATGCGCAGAAAGGGACCCATCGACGACAGCAGCCTGCGCGGTTCGGATCGCGCATCCTTGACGGCGCGCCACGTCGGCCAGCGTCATCTCCATGACACATCTCTTCGCGTATGCGCATATTTGTGTCATCGGTTCACTTTGATGCAGATGCGCCATCCGGCGCGGAATTCGGTTGTCACCCGCGGGCACGAACTCGTGCTTCGTCCATGTCCTCAAAGCATCCGTGGCCGCGTCATGTCGGCGACGTCGTCCTGCGCGATCCCGTCGCGTGGGACGACGACATCATCGCTGGCTTCCGCAACGACCCCGCAGTCACACGATGGTTGATCGTGACCGAGGAAAGCCCGCAGAACTGGGACGCCGCTGGATGGGGGTCGCGGCGAGCGAGTCGGACTTCGCGCGCATCGCGGAGGTCGCCGGCATCGGAGCGCGTGCGGTGATCGACCCGTTGTTCAGGAACGGTTCATCGTCCGGGGCGGCTTCTGGCACGTCGGGCAGAAGTGCGACGAGCGGTTCATGAACTGCTCCCTGACGATCAGCGTGCCGCAGCGGCGGCACGGCTTGCCCTGCTGGCCGTAGGCGTCGAGAGAGCGATCGAAGTAGCCGCTCGCACCGTTGACGTTAACGTAGAGGGCGTCGAAGCTGGTGCCGCCATGATCGAGCGCAGAACGCATGACGTCCTGCGCCGCCGTGAGCACGCCGATGAGCTGCGTCTTCGTCAGCATGCGCCCCGGGCGTCGACCGTGCACCTGCGCGCGCCACAGCGCCTCGTCGGCGTAGATGTTGCCGATACCGCTGACGATGCCCTGATCGAGCAGCATCCGCTTGATCGCGACATCCTTGCTGCGCATGAGCCGCGCGGCGGCGCCCGCGTCGAACGCCTCCTCGAGCGGGTCAGGCGCGATGTGCGCGATCGACGCGGGCACCTCGCGCCCGTGCGCCACCGTCAGGTCGTCGAGGAACAACCCGCCGAACGTCCGTTGGTCGACGAAGCGCATCTGCTGGGCCGATGGTTCCGAGCGCGGCCTCTCCGATGCGTCAGTCACCCCCGGCGCATCCACCGCCTCACCCGAGCCAGCGCGCTCCCCCGACTTCCTGGGCGGCGAGAGCTTCACAGGCGCCGACAGGTCGAACACCGCATGCGCATGCTTCTCCAGCGGCGAGTCGGCGCTCTCGACGAGCACCTGTCCACTCATGCCGAGGTGGATGACGAGGGCGTCGTCGGCCACCGCACCCTCGCGCCGGTCCAGCGGCACCGTCGCGTCCGCCGAGCCATCAGAACCAGGCGCGGCGTCTTCGAACGTCATCCACAGGTACTTGCCGCGCCGTTGGGCCGACGCTACCCGTCGTCCGAGCAATGCGTCGGCCAGATGCTGCGGCCCCGGCAGGTGACGGCGTACGACGCGCGAGCCCGTCACCCGGGACGTGACGAAGGCCCGGCCGACCACGTGGTCGTCCAGGCCTCGTCGTACGACTTCCACCTCGGGAAGCTCAGGCATGCGCACCGTCCGTGACGGCGACCGCGTCCGCCTCGTCGCGTACGACGTCACCGCCGGCCGAACCGGCGTTCTTCGCCGCTTCGTCGCGCAGGCTCACCCAGGCGTTCTCGGCGGCGATCATCTCGGCCGACTTCTTGTTGCGCCCCGTGCCGGCACCAAGGGTGCGCCCGTCGACTACGACGGTCGCGGTGAAGACCTTGTCGTGATCCGGCCCTTCACCCTCGACGACGTACGTCGGCGCACCGAGACCGGCCGCAGCGGTGGCCTCCTGCAGCGACGTCTTCCAGTCGAGCGCGGCCCCCATCGTCGACGATCGGTTCATCAACGGATCGATGAGGTGGTGGACGATGCGACGCCCCGCCTCGATGCCGCCCGAGAGGAACACCGTGCCGATGACGGCCTCCGTCGTGTCGGCGAGGATCGAATCCTTGTCGCGCCCACCCGTGGCGAGCTCGCCACGCCCGAGCAGCAGGTACTCCCCCAGCTCGAGACCGCGCGCGACCTCAGCGAGGGCCCTCGAGTTGACGACCGCCGCCCGCTGCTTCGCGAGGTGCCCCTCCGGCGCGTCGGGCTGATCCGTGTACAGCGTCTCGGTAACGACGAGGCCCAGCACGGCGTCGCCGAGGAACTCCTGGCGCTCGTTGTGCGGAATGCCGCCGTTCTCGTACGCGAACGAACGGTGGGTCAGGGCACGACGAAGCAGCGACTCGTCGACGTCCACACCCGAAACCTCAGAGAGGATCCGGACGAGGTCGCCGACGGGCCGCTGCGACACGTCAGCAGCTGACCGCTTCGAAGACTTCTTGCCCACGGTCTGCGATCGGCCGATCAGGCCTGGTGCTCGGTGCGCTCCGCTGCACCGTAGTGGCGGCCGTTGTACGTACCGCACGCCGGGCACGCCATGTGCGACTGCTTGTTGGCACCACACGCGGGGCACGCCTGCACGGCGACGGGCGTCGCCTTCCAGTTGGCTCGGCGCGAGCGGGTGTTGGCGCGGGACATCTTCCGCTTCGGGACAGCCACGTCAGTTCCTCTTCTCGTCTTCTGCCGATCCAGCCTCGGTCAGGTTGACCAGGGCCGACCAGCGGGGGTCGATAGCTTCGTGATGGTGATCGGGGTCGTCGTCGAGTCGTGCACCGCATTCGGAGCACAACCCGAGGCAGTCCTCGTGACACACCGGTTGGAACGGCAGGGTGGGCACCACAGCGTCCCGCAGCACGGGCTCGAGGTCGGCGTCGTCGCCATCGAGCTCGTGCAGTTCGTCCTCATCATCGCCGCCTGCCACCTCACGGTGGTGCGCAGCACGATCGGCGTAGACGAACAGCTCCTGAAAGTGGACTTGGACCGGGTAGGTCACGCCCTCCAGGCACCGCACGCACGCGCCGGTTGCCGTCGCCTCGACCTCACCGGTGATGAGGACTCCTTCCATCACCGATTCGAGACGCAGGTCGAGCCCGACGGGCTGACCCTCCTCGATGCCGATGACGTCGGTACCGAAATCTGCCGGAGCCTCGACGTCGCGGTGGAGGCGCAGCGAGTTTCCGGGTCGACGACCGAGCTCCCTGGTGTCGAGCACCAGCGGGCGGCGGGAATCAGCCTGGGTCATTACCTTGCACTCTTCGTCGGTCGAGAACTTCGAACATCTTTCGGCCATAGCGATGGCGTAGGCCGACGTGCAAGTCTACGCCGCGGGCGCGCACTCTCCCAAATCCCAGAATGTGCGGGCCTGCGCAGGTCAACGCGACGCGCCGACACGCTCGAGCAGCGGGCCGATGACGGGCTCCGGAACCATGCCCGTGACGTCGCCGCCGAGGCCCGCGACCTGCTTGATGAGCGAGCTAGACAAGTGATCCATGCCCGGGTTTCCGGGGATGAACACCGTCTCGAGACCCGATAGCGCGCGGTTCATCGTCGCCATCGGGGTCTCGTAGCTGAAGTCGGTCTCCCCGCGGAGCCCCTTGACGACGAGCGGTGCGCCCAGCTCACGGCACACGTCGACGAGCAGCGTGTTGGCGTAGGCCGCGGCACGGACGTTGTCGAGATGCGCGACCGAGCGTTCGATGAGGTCGACGCGCTCGTCGGCGCTGAATGTCCCCTGCTTGTCGGGGTTGTGCAGCACCGTGACGACGACGTCGTCGAACAGCGCCGCGCACCGCTCGATGACGTCGAGGTGCCCCAGCGTCAGCGGGTCGAACGAGCCGGGGCAGACGCACGTCGTCATGATGTGACCTTCGCGATGTCCTCGGGCGTACCGGTGACGACGATCTCGGGCACGACCTGATCGAGCGTCGCGACGACGGCCTCGACGTCGTCGGGCTCGGGCGCGTCGTCCTGGGCGAGCTCGGCGAACCACATCGTCGTCTCCCCGTAGACGCGCGGCTCCCAGGCCTCCAGGCGCGGGTGCCACGTCGGCTGCGGCGAACGCGACGAGCGTTCGACGACGACGAGAGCGCGCTCGGCGAGCCACTCCCGCTCGACGAGCAGGTCGATGGCCTGCCGCAGCTGCTCCTCGCTCACGCTGTACGGCGGGTCCATGAGCACGAGCCCGGCCTTGACGCTCGGTGGGCCCTCGAGAAACTTCTCGACGGCCTGCGTCACGACACGCACCGGCGAGAACCCGAGGTTGCGCACGTTCGTGCGGATGACGGTCGCGACGCGGCGGTCGACCTCGACGAACGTCGCGGACGCGGCGCCGCGGCTGAACGCCTCCAGCCCGAGCGCGCCGGAGCCCGCGTACAGGTCGAGCACGTCCGCGCCGAGCATCGCACCGAGATGCTCCAGCCGGGAGAACAGCGCCTCACGGACGCGGTCGGACGTCGGGCGGGTGCCCGCTCCGGGGGGCGTGTCGAGCCTGCGGCCACCGGCGGAGCCGGCAATGATGCGCGTCATCAGCTTCTTTCCAGAAATTCGGCCTGCGACGCGTCCACGCGGGCATGCGCGGCCTGCGCCAGCAGGGGATGCTCGGTCAGAGACGGATCCGCTTCGACGATGGCGGCGGCCTCGGTGCGCGCGGCCTCGATGACGGCGAGATCGGACGCCTTCGTCAGCTCCAACCAGTCGAGAGACGATCGCCGTCCGCTCTGCGCGGCGCCGAGCACGTCTCCTTCCCGTCTCAAGTCTAGATCCAGATCGGCGATGGCGAATCCGTCGTTGGTCTCCGCGACGCGCCGCAGACGCTCGAGCGTGTCGGGGTTCTCGTTGCGTGTCACGAGCAGGCACAGCCCGCCGTGCTCGCCTCGCCCGACGCGTCCGCGCAGCTGGTGCAGCTGCGACAGGCCGAACCGGTCCGCGTCGACGATGACGATCATCGACGCGTTCGGCACGTCGACGCCCACCTCGATGACGGTCGTCGCGACGAGCACGTCGACCTCGCCGGCGCCGAAACGGCGCATGACGTCGTCTTTCTCCTCGGCGGGCAGCCGGCCGTGCATGAGACCGATCCGCAGACCAGCGAGCGCAGGCAGGCGGCGCATCTCGTCGATGAGGTCGACGACGCCGATGGGGCGCGCCGCGGCATCGCCCTCCCCGGCGCCATGAGCGTCGGGCCCGTCGACGAGGCCCGGCGCGACCGGCTCGCTGCCGTCACCGATGCGTCCGGCGACGACGTAGACCTGACGCCCGGCGGCGCACTCCTCCGCGATGCGCTCCCACACCCGGTTCATCCACGACGCGACGTGCGTCGGCACGACGTGCGAGACGATCGGCGCACGCCCACGTGGCAGCTGACGAAGCGTCGAGACGTCGAGGTCGCCGAACGCCGTCATCGCGACGGTGCGCGGGATCGGCGTGGCCGTCATGACCAGCACGTGCGGCGGGCGGTGCGCCTTCGAGCTGAGCGCCGCGCGCTGCTCGACGCCGAAGCGGTGCTGCTCGTCGACGACGACGAGACCCAGGTCGGCGAACTCGACATGCTTCTGCAGCAGCGCGTGCGTGCCGATGACGATGCCCGCCTCGCCCGAGACGATGTCGAGCAGCGCCTGCGTGCGCGCCGAGGCCGACATCGAGCCGGTGAGCAGCGTGACGCGGGTGCCGTCGTCCGCGCCGCCGAGGCGTCCGCGTTCGGCGAGCGGGCCGAGCATCGCGCGCATCGAGGCGGCGTGCTGGGCAGCGAGCACCTCCGTCGGCGCGAGCAGTGCGGCCTGCGCGCCCGAGTCGACGACGGCGAGCATGGCGCGCAACGCGACGAGCGTCTTGCCCGAACCGACCTCACCCTGCAGCAAGCGGTGCATCGCGACAGGCTCGGCCAGGTCGCGCGCGATCTGCTCCCCCACCTCGCGCTGGCCCTCGGTGAGCTCGAACGGCAACGTCGCATCGAAGCGTTCGAGCAGACCGCCGGGCTTCGCAACGCGCGGTGTCGACGGCTCGGAGCGCGCCTCGTGGCGCCGCTGGGCCAGCACGATCTGGGTGGTGAACGCCTCGTCGAACCGCAGCCGCTCACGCCCCGCCTGGACGTCGGCCATGCTCGCCGGCAGATGCAGGCCGCGGTAGGCGCGGGTCGTCGTGACGAGACCGTGACGCGCGCGCAGCGGCTCGTCGAGGGGGTCGGGGATCTCGCCGAGCGCGTCGAGGACGGTGCTGATCGACAGGGTGAGGTTGAGGTTGGTGATCTTCTCGACCTGCTTGTAGACCGGCACAACGCTGCCCGGATACACGCTCATGTCGGCGTCGTCCATCAGCGTGTACTGCGGGTGCGACAGCTGAAGCTGCTTGTTGAACAGGCCGAGCTGGCCGCTGAACAGCGCGCGTTTGCCCGGGCGCAGGACGCTGTAGTGAGGCTGCGCACTGAAGAACGTGACGGCGGCGCGGCGGCCCTCGTCGTCGACGATGACGGCGTTCGCCATCGAACCCTTGCGCGTCTGCATGCGTCGTTGCGTCATCGTCTCGACGCGGGCGGTGAGCACGACGTGCTCGCCGAGTTCGAACTCACCGAACGTGCTGCCGGCGTGCGCGTCGATGTAGCGGCGCGGGAAGTAGTCGAGCAGGTCGCGCACCGTCACGAGGTCACGCGCCTTCGCGAGCTTCTTCGCGCCGGATCCGAGGACGGCGAGCAGTGGCGACTCGAGCGTCACCTCACCCATGGGTCACCTCCATGAGGACGAGCGAACCGGCATCGAGACGCATGACGTCGATGCTGCCGCCGTCACCGACGCGCGTGCGAGCGAGCGACAGGAACTTCTGCGCGGCACTTTCGTCGGCGCCGGGCGCGAGGCACACGAGCACCGCCTCGGCGCCGGGGAGATGCAGACGGGCCAGGTCGCGCGCGGCCCGCCACGAGTCGGCCCGCAGGAATTCGACGTCGTCACCGGGGTCGTCGTCCTCCCGGACGGCCGCTTGCTCGCCCTCCCAGTCACCGAACGGCGAGGCTGCATCGTCGAGTCGTTCGAGCAGCGCGAGGAGGTTGCTCGAGCGCGCGCCGTCACCGGCGTCGACGTCCGCGAGAACGTCACCGGCTGCGTGGCCCCACGGCGCTCCCGGCTCCCGCGAATCGCGCGTCTGCGCACCGAGGGCGAGCGCGTAGGCGCGCACCGCCTCGTCGCGCGCGGCGACGAGCAGGGGTTCACACCCCGGCAGCGGGCCGTCGAAATGCGTCATCGTGACGGCGCTGATCGTCGCGCGCTCACGCATGACGGAAACGGCCGTCAAGGGCTCGTCCGTGTGCAGGTGGACGCGATGCAGCCGTTC